>JANODS010000219.1:0-3879 GCA_031412835.1 Acidobacteriota bacterium
GACCTGTTTCTTTCCGAGCTCTTCGTTTACGATTTCTCGCTCTTCGTGCTGCAGGCCGTGCTGGCGTTTTTTGTCCACGTGCTTTCGCCCAATAAGTACGTCGGCTATTTCGGCTACCTGATTTTTCTCATCGCGAACGCCTTCGTCTGGGCTCCGCTGAATGTCGCCACCCGGCTGGTTCGCTATAGCTCGCGGCCAGACTATACGTACTCGGATTTCTACGGCTATGGGCCTTTTCTCGCCAATTGGTGGAGCTTCACCGGCTATTGGCTCCTCATCGCCGCCGTGCTCGTCTTGCTCAGCGTCACGCTTTGGCCGCGCGGAAAAGAGACGCGTTTGGCCAGCCGGTTCGGCCTGTTTCGTGGGGCGCTGCGCTCCGCCACGATAGTCGCCGCTGGTGCCGCCGCTGCCTGGGGCGGCTGGCTCTACTACAACACCGCTGTGCTGAACCCTCTGCTCGGGCCCGAAACCCGCCTTGACCGACAGGCCGAATACGAGCGAACGTACAAGCAGTTCGAGAAGTTGCCCCAGCCGCGGGTGACTTCCATTCGCTACGAAATCGAGATTTTCCCGGAACGTCGCGCGCTCGTCGTGAAGGGCGACCAGGAGATCGTCAACCCGCATTCCCAGCCCATCAACGCGCTCCATCTCATCGTGGATCGGGACTATGCAAACGACATTCAGATCGACGGGGCGACGCTCGACAAGGACGACCCGCGGCTGTCCTATCGCATCTACAAACTCTCTCCGCCGATGCAGCCGGCCGAGAAGCGCCGCATGCGGTTCACCACCTCCTTCGCTCCCAAGGGCATTCAGAACTCGACCCCGGTCGTGCAGGTCACCGCCAACGGAACGTTCTTCAACAACAGCGTCACCCCGCAGATCGGCTACCAGGCCGGCGGCGAGATCAGCCAACGGAATGACCGCAAAAAGCGAGGCCTGCCGGAGCGGGAGTTGATGCCGATTCTCGAACGGAACTGCACCGCCAACTGCGCCAATACCTACCTGAGCAACAACTCGGATTGGGTGAACGTCGAAACCGTCATTAGCACCGCCGCCGACCAAATCGCGATTGCCCCGGGCACGCTGGAGAAGGAATGGAACAAGGATGGCCGCCGTTATTTCCAGTACCGCCTCGACCATGAATCGATGAACTTCTACAGCTTTATGTCGGCCCGTTACGCCGTGGCGCGCGAAGAATGGAACGGCATTCGCACCGAGGTCTACTACTACCCGGAGCACTCCTGGAACGTCGCGAAAATGATGAAGTCGATTCAGAAATCGCTCGACTACTTTACGAAGAACTTTGGCCCGTATACGCACAAACAGGCCCGCATTATCGAGTTCCCGCGGGTGGCTTCGTTCGCCCAGGCCTTCCCCGGCACCATGCCCTATTCCGAGTCGATCGGCTTCATCGCCAAAATGGAAAAGCCCGACGATATCGACATGGTCTATTACGTGGTCGCCCACGAAATGGGCCATCAATGGTGGGCCCATCAAGTCATCGGGGCCAACATGCAGGGGGCCACGCTGCTGTCGGAAACGCTGGCCCAATACTCGGCTCTGATGGTGATGGAGAAGGAGTACGGCCGGGACACAATGCGGAAATTTCTCGAGTACGAAGCCGACCGCTACCTCTCCGCCCGCGGCCGCGAACTGCTGAAGGAACGTCCGCTGCTAACGGTTGAGGGGTCCCAAGGCTACATCCACTACCGCAAAGGCAGCGTTGCGGTGTATCAACTGAAAGAGATGATCGGCGAAGAAGCCATCAACCGCGCCCTGCGGAAAGTGATCGCGCAGTATGCTTATAAGCCCGCGCCGTACCCGACCTCTCACGCGCTCGTCGATGCCCTGCGCGAAGAGACCCCGGCGGAGCTTCGGCCCTTGATCAAGGACCTGTTCGAAGACATCACGTTGTTCGCAAATCGCACGACGGCTGCCACAGCCAAGCGCCGGGCTGACGGCAAATTCGACATCACCATCAGCGTGGAAGCCCGCAAATACAAGGCCGATGAAAAGGGCTTCGAAGTGGAAACGCCGGTGGCCGACCAGATCGAGATCGGTGCCTTCGCCAAGCCCGAGAAGGGCCAGCGCTACGGCAAGACGCTCCATCGCCAGCGCGTCGCGTTGAAGTCCGGCGCTGCGCAGTTCACCTTCACCGTCGACGAAATGCCCGAGAAAGCGGGCATCGACCCCTTTCGGCTCCTGATCGACCGGGTGCCCAGCGACAACATGAAGAGCGTAACGGTGCTCTAACGCAGTGTCTGCGCCGGGTCTACCAGGCGTGCCCGTAGGGCCGGCAACAGCGCGGCGGCGACGGCCAAAAGCCCGACTCCGAGCACGACCCCAGCCAGCGCCAGCGGGTCCGTCTCCGCGACGCCAAACAACTGGCTCCGAATTAAATCGGCGAGGCCGTAAGCACCCACCAGGCCCAACGCCAACCCCGGCACAGCGAGCCGAATTCCCTGCCCCAGGACCAACCGCAAAATGTCTCCCCGCGATGCGCCCAGGGCCGCCCGCAGCGCCATCTCCCGCTGCCGCGCGGCCGCCAGCGAAGCGATGACGCCGTAGAGTCCCACGCCCGCCAGCAGGATCGCCACGAGCGCCAAGCCGCCACTGATGCCCAGCGCAATCCGGCGGTCGCCCACGCTACGTTCCACCCACTGCGCCATCGGCTGCGGGGAGACCGTTTGCAACTGCCCATCCACGCGGCGAAGCGCGGCGGCGAGCGCGGCGGGCATGCCCGCGTCGTCCCGCTCCGCCCGCGCCACCACCTGCATTCCTTCAATCGGAAACTGCGCAATGTTCAGGAAAATCTCCGGCAGCGGAGCGGTATCGAGACCTTGCTGCCGAGCATCGCTGACGACGCCAACAATCACCGCCGACTGCGGCGAGACCCATTTGAACTGCACCCGCTGCCCGAGGCCGCGGCCGAACTGGCGCAGAAAGGCTTGATTGACCAGCACAACCGTTTCGCCTTCCACGGCCCGAAACAGGCGCCCCTCCAACAGTCGCAGCCCGATCGTTTCGAGGAAACCGCTCGAAACGATGTTCCGCCGCGCCGACTGCGGCTCTTCGCCCGGGAACTGGAAAGGCGACGCGGCGCTGTTGCCAAACAGCGGCAGTCGAGAGCCTACGCCAGCCGCCACCACCCCGGGTACGGCTTCTAACTCAGCCTCCAGCCGAGGATAGAATGCCGCCATCTTCGCGTCCGTATCGTAGCGCCCTTCGGGGATGCCGAGGCCGAACCGATAGACCTGCTCGACCCGGAAGCCGGGGTCGACCTCCAGCACCTGTTGCAGGCTGCGGGCCAGCAGCAGACATCCGGCCAGCAGCACCACGCTCACGGCCACTTCGGCTGTCACAATTGCGGAACGAACCCGATGGCTGCGTCGGCCACCGGCGACCGCGGGGCCGCCCTCGCGCATCTCCGTTTCGAGCACCAAACGCCGAGCCTGCCAGAGCGGCAGCAGCGGTAGCACCAGCGCCGTCAACACCCCGCATGCCAAGGCGAAAGCGACCGTCACGAACGAGGGCTCCACGCGAAAGGGCACCAAACGCAGCAGGACAATCGAAAGCGCGGCACCACCCAAAGTGCCGACCAAACTAACGACCAAACTCTCCCGACCAAACTCTCGGGCGAGGTCGCCCAGCCGAGCACCCAGCGAAAGCCGAATCGCCAATTCTCGCCGACGGCGATCAAAACGAACCAGCAGCAGATGCCCCAGATTCGCGGCGGCAATCAACGTCAGCAGCAGCGCCCCGAGCGCCAGAATCTCCAGCGGACGGTGGTACCGCCCCTGCACTTCCTGCCGCAAATTCCGCAGCATAATCCCGCCCTCGCGATGCGTGGCGTACGCCCCGCTCCACTGCCCCGCC
>JANODS010000220.1:0-4574 GCA_031412835.1 Acidobacteriota bacterium
TGATGATCCGCGCCCAAGCCAGCTCGCCCAGTATCGCCAGTGGCAACTTCGCCACCGCCGCGGGGTATAAATGCTCGCTCACCTTCAATAGTGTCAGCGCCGCAAACAGCACCGCGTAACCCAGGTCCACCCACCACCGCCGCGGTAGTCCGATGTACCAGAAAGCCAGTACCCCACTCACCGCCAACACCAGCGGATTCGCCCCCACCAGCACCGCCGGCACCCCCACGCTCACCGCCATCATCCACGGTCGCCACCACCGCCGCATCGCCTCATTCCCCACCGACAGAAACATCGCCGCTTCCAGGATCAAGGCCGCCGTTACTAGCGCCGCCTCCCCAAAGGCGATATTCTGCTTGAGCAGGTAGTAACTCACGCCCGCCGCCAGCAGCGGCAACACCACCGCCATGCTCGCCCCGAACTCCCTCATTCCCGCCCTGTTTTTCACTCTCCTAGTATCGCCAATCATCGCGGCCGATCCGCCCCGCGATCTCGCCAAACGAATCGCCGAACGAGAGTCACAATCGGAGGCCGTCCGCGCTCAGTACTTGTACAAGCAAAACCTCCTCATCGAGGAGTTCGACAAGCGCAACGCCAAATCCGGCGACTACTCCGAACAGCGCGAAGTCATCTTCCTCCCCTCCGGCGAACGCTCCGAACGCGTCACCAAAACCGCCGCCGACCACCTCGTCCGCCTCAAACTAACCCCCGAGGATTTCCGCGATATCCGCGAAATCCAACCCCTCCTCCTCACCAAAGACCGCCTCTGGCTTTACCAAACCCAGCCCCGTGGCGAAGAGGTTATCGACGGCGTCCCTTGCTGGGTGCTCGAAGTCAAACCCCGCCAACTCCTTGATGGCCAACGCCTCTTCGAAGGCCTCCTCTGGGCCACCCAATCCGATTTTTCCGTCGTCCGTTCCCAAGGCCGCGCCGTTCCCCAACTGCTCTCCAAAAAAGAAGAAAATCTTTTCCCCCTTTTTACCACCTTCCGCCATCTGTACGAGAGTGGGTACTGGTTTCCCCACATAACGCTTGCCGATGACACCCTTCCATTTCGGACGGGGCCCCTTCGCCTTCGCATGAAACTAGAGTTTTCCAACTACCAACGCTTCGGTGCGGAGTCCACCGTACAGTTCGAACCCAACAAGCCATGACCGCCACCCCCGGGCTCTGCTCGAATTGCGAACACCAACGTCGAATCCAAAGTGCCCGAGGCAGCCTCTTCATCCTCTGCGAAGCGGCTCTGGCAGACTCCCGCTACCCCAAGTATCCCCATCTCCCAGTCCTCCGCTGCACTCCGTATCTGCCGACCCTTCCGACAACCGAACACCGTTCAGTTTGACAACGGCAAGCACTTCATAGAAACTTAGGGTCGTCATGGGAGTCCAAGAACGTCGCGCCCGCGAGAGGGAAGTCCTGCGCCGAAAAATTATCGACGCCGCCGCCCAACTCATCGTTGCCAACGGCTACGAAGCCTTCTCCCTACGCCAAGTGGCCGACAAAATCGAGTACTCCGCGTCGTCGATTTACCTCTATTTCAAGAACAAAGAGGAGCTCATCGAAGCCATCTGCGCCGAAACCTTCGACGAACTGATCGCCCGTATGGAACGCCTCGAAGCCCGTAACCTTCCACCGCTCGAATCTTTCGAAGAAGGCATCCGCGAGTACATCCGCTTCGGTCTCCACTATCCAAAACATTACGAACTCGTCTTTTCCTGCCCCCCCGCCAACAGTGACGGCACCCCCCTCTCCCGCAGCAAAGGCCTCCAAGCTTTTGGCACCCTAATCCGCTGCTTCGAGCGCTGCGCCGCCGAAGGAATCTTCCGCTCCGGCACCGCCCAACAAGACGTCATGGTCACCTGGATGGCTATGCACGGCATCACCACCATCCTCATCTCCGACTACGGAAAGTGGGATCTACCCTGGTCCCCCATGGACGAACTCATCGAACATGGCGTCCGCATGGTCTCTCAGGGCCTGAAAACGAACTGATCGCCCGCATAGTCCGTCGCAAAGCCCACCCCCGGAAACCTCCGGTCCACAATCCCCGTCACTGTGCAGCTTATCTGGCGTTGCGGAAACCTGATGCCCTACAGGGGAGTTGGAACTTCCCTTGGGAACTCAAAAATAGCCATTGACAATCTGATCGTAAGATTTATACTGAACACTGTTCAGTATATTTTCTACGATCATGACTCGACTCGCCTGGAAAAATCTCTTCCACGATAAGGTTCGCCTCGCCGTCACCCTCACCGGTATCGTCTTCGCCCTCGTCCTCTTATCCGTCCAGTTCGGCATCTTCCTCGGCTTCCTCGATACCTCCGCCAACATCGTCGCCCATAACCAAGCCGACCTCTGGCTCGCCGCCCCCGGCATCCCCCACGTCAACGGCGGCTCGCCCTTTCCCGAAAAGCGTCGGCTCAAAGCCCTCGCCATCCCTGGGGTCGTCCAAGCCACCAACTATGCCGTCGGCTTCGTCAATTGGAAGCTCCCCGCTGGCTCTCAGGAGTCCGTCCAAATCGTCGGCTTCGACCTCGATTCCGGCCTCGGTGCCCCCTGGAACATCGTGGCCGGCTCCGTCGCCGACCTCCGCGGCGAGGATACCATCCTCATCGACGACGTCTACAAAGAAAAACTCGGCGTCTCCAAAATCGGCGAAACCGTCGAAATCTTCGGTCGCCGCGCCCGTATCGTCGGCTTTACCCACGGCATCCGCAGCTTCACCACCTCGCCATACATCTTCACAAACTTCAAAAACGCCCAGAACTACATGCGTCTTGAAGCCGATGAAACCGTCTTCGTCCTCGTCAAAGCCGCCCCCGGCGCCGACCTCGCCGCCATCAAACAAGCCCTCGCCCGCGAAATCCCTACCGTCGAGATTTTCACGAATCAAGAAATGCTCGAAAAAACGAGGACCTACTGGGTCTTCGGCACCGGTGCCGGCGGCACCACCCTCATGGGCGCCCTCCTCGGCCTCCTCGTCGGCACCGTCATCGTCGCCCAAACCATCTACAGCGCCACCATCGACCACATCCGCGAATTCGGAACTTTGAAAGCGATGGGAGCCACAAACTCGACCATTTACCGCGTAATCCTTATCCAGGCGATGTTAGCCGCCGTCATGGGCTACGCCATCGGCATCTCCATCGGCCTGCTGATTTCTCAAGGCAGCCTCGACGGTGCCGTGCCCATTCTTCTGCCGTTGCCTGTCGCGGGCGGCATCTTTGCGTTGACCGTCGTGATGTGCGCCGCGGCTTCGCTCCTATCGATTCGCAAAGCCACCACCATCGATCCCGCGATGGTCTTCCGGGGATAACTCGTATGCCTCCAATCATTCAGATTCAGAATTTAGTCAAGTCCTACGGCACCGGCAGCAACGCCGTCCATGCCCTCACTGGCGTCTCGCTCGAAGTCCACGCTGGCGAAGTCCTCGTCCTGATGGGCCCATCCGGCTCCGGAAAAACGACGCTCCTCTCCATCATGGGCGGCATCCTCAGCGCCTCCAGCGGCAGCGTCCAGATCGCCGGTCGCGAAATCGTCGGTCTGCCGGATCGCGAACTCCCCGCCATCCGCCGCCACAACTTCGGCTTTGTTTTCCAAGGTTTTAACCTCTTCCCCGCCCTCACCGCTCAGGAAAACGTCGCCATTATGTGCAATCTCAAAGGCACGAACGGTCACGACGCCCAGCAAAAAGCCGCCAGCCTGCTCGCCCAAGTCGGCCTCGACAAGAAGCTGAACGCCTACCCCGCCGACCTCTCCGGCGGTCAAAAGCAGCGCGTCGCCATCGCCCGCGCCCTCGCCGGCGACCCCGCCATCATCCTGGCCGACGAACCCACCGCGGCACTCGACTCCACCTCCGGCCGCACCGTCCTCGACATCCTCAGCGGTCTTGCCAAAAAGAACGGCCGCGCCGTCGTCATCGTCACCCACGACCCCCGAGTCCTCGACTACTGCGACCGCATCATCCACATCGAAGACGGCCGCGTCACCCGACAAGAGATCCACACCGCCCAGGAGGCCTTCGCATGAAACGTACCGTCATCATCTTCTCCCTCTGCGCCGCCGTCGGAGCCACTCTCTATCTGAAAAGCAAACCCAACGAACCCGCCACCGTCCAGGCCGCCACGGTCTCGCCCGCCGCCCGAGTCGTCGCCGCCGGCCGCGTCGAACCCGTCTCCGAGGAAGTCCGCATCGGCACCGAGCTCGACGGCAAACTCGCCTCCGTCCCCGTCGAAGAAGGCGACAACATCCGTCGTGGCCAAGTCATCGCAACGCTTTCGAACGGCGACTTCGCCGCCCGCGTAGCCCTTGCCGATTCCACCATCCACGAACGCGAAGCCGAACTCGAACGCCTTCGCAACGGGGCCCGCTCACAAGAACGAGCCGAAGCCGAAGCCAACGTCGCCGAAGCCGAAGCCCAGCGCCACCACGCCCAACGCGAACTCGACCGCATGCGCGGCCTCCTCGCGAAAGGTGCCGTCTCCCGCTTGGAAACCGACGCCGCCGAACGCGAATTCAACGTCGCCCGCGCGCGCTTCACCGCTGTTCAGGAACGAACCAACCTCGTCAAAGAC
>JANODS010000221.1:0-2474 GCA_031412835.1 Acidobacteriota bacterium
CGGGCAGTGACGGGGCGGTCGAAGTATTTGAAGTTTGAGGGCCATTATCATGGCTGGGGCGACCAGGCGCTGGTGAGCTATCGGTTTGGAGCGGAGCTTCCGGTGGGAAAAGCGGAGCCGGTGGGTAAGGGCCAGTTGCCACACGACCATGTGTTGGTGGCGGAGTGGAATGATCGGGTGGCGGTGGAGAAGTTATTCGCCGCGTACGGGGCGGAGATTTCGATGGTGGCTTGCGAACCGTTGCTGGCGAACTCGGGGTGTATCCCTGCCGAGCCGGGGTTCCTGGAATTTCTGCGGGAGATTACGACACGGTACGGTACGTTATTACTGTTCGATGAGGTGATCACGGGGTTTCGGGTGGCGTTGGACGGGGGGCAGGGGCGGTACGGGGTGACGCCGGATTTGGCGACGTTTGCGAAGGCGGTGGGGGCGGGGACGCCGTTGAGCGTGTTGGCGGGGAAGCGGGAGTACATGGACGCGATCAGCCGGGGGGAGGTGGTGCACGCGGGGACGCTGAATGGGAATCCGCTGGCGTTGGCGGCGGCGGGGGCGGCGCTGGAGGAGTTGAGCGTGCCGGGGTTTTATGAGCGGATCCATGCGTTGGGGAATCGGCTGCGGGCGGGGTTGGAAGCGCTGCTGCGGGCGAAGGGTCACGCGGTGGTGACGACCGGGGATGGGCCGGTGTTCCAGTTGGCGTTTCAAGACACGGTTCCGCGAAACTATCGGGAGACGATGGCGGGGGATAAGGCGAAGTACGGCGACTTTGTGATGGGGTTGTTGAACGAGGGGATTTTGGCATTGCCAGATGGCCGATGGTATATTTCCGGGGCTCATACCGAGGTCGATATCGATGCGACGCTAGCCGCGGCGGGCAGGGCCCTGTAGAATAAAGGCTTGGTTTATAAACTGGTTTACGAAAACCTGAAGCACCGGCCAGTGAGGACGTTGCTGAGCGCGCTAGCGATTGGGCTGGGCGTAACGATGATGTTGACACTAGTTGGTCTGGGCGAAGGCATGATGGAGGATCAGGCGACCCGGGCGCGTGGCGTAGGGGCGGATTTGGTGGTGCGGGCTCCGGGCAGCTCCGTGGTGGGCATGGGTTCGCTCTCGATGAACCAAAAGATATTGGAGTTCGTGAGGTCGCAGCCACACGTGGTGTTGGCGACGCCGGTGGGGATCCATTCGACGGGCGGGGTGAGCTCGATTATGGGCGTGGATTTCGACGAGTTTTCGGCGATGGGCGGGGGCTTCAAGTTTCGGGATGGCGGCAAGTTTGCGAATCAGGGCGAGGTGATCGTCGACGACTTATATGCGCGAGAGAAGCACCTGAAAGTGGGTTCGACGTTGAACACGATGAACCGGGATTGGCGGGTGGCGGGGGTGTTTGCGTCGGGGAAGTTGGGGCGGGTGATGATTCCATTGGCGCTGCTGCAAGAGTTGGCGAGCGCGAACGGAAAGATCACGATGATCTATGTGAAGCTGGACGATTCGAGCCAGACGCAGGTTGTGATTGACGGGCTGAAGAAGCAGTTGCCGGAATATCCGATCTACGCGATGGAAGAGTTGATTAAGCAGTTCTCGGTGAGCAATTTGCCGGAGCTGAAGGCGTTTATCGGGGTGGTAGTGGCGTTGTCGGTGCTGTTTGGGTTCTTAGTGGTGTTTTTGGCGATGTATACGGCGGTGCTGGAACGGACGCGCGAGATCGGGATATTGAAGTCGTTAGGGGCGGGGCCGGGATATGTGCTGGGGATTCTGCTGCGGGAAACGGTGCTACTGGCAGTAATTGGATCGGCGGCCGGAATTCTGATGAGCTACGGCACGCGGTGGTTGATTGCGACGTTTATTCCGGCGTCGTTTGTGCAGGCGATTGTGTATTCCTGGTGGCCGATTGCCGCGGCGATTACGTTGGGCAGCGCGGTGTTGGGGGTGTTGTACCCGGCGCTGAAAGCGGCGAAGCAAGACGCATTGGATTCCCTTTCTTACGACTAATGGCGATTATCGAGATTCAGAATTTGCGGAAGACGTTCCGCAGCGGCGATGTGGACGTGCATGCTTTGGCGGGCGTGGACTTGCGGGTGGAGAAGGGCGAGTTTTTGGCGGTGGTGGGGAAGTCGGGAAGTGGGAAGTCTACGCTGTTCCATGTGCTGGGCGGGTTGACGCCGCCGACGTCGGGGACGGTGAAGATCGACGGGAAAGAGTTGACGGCGATGGACGAAGCGGGGCGGACGCGGCTGCGGCGGGAGAGCGTGGGTTTCGTTTTCCAGAAGTACAACTTGTTGCCGACCTTGACGGTGCGGGACAACTTGGAAATTGCGCGGGATATTTCGGGGATGAAAGGGCCGTGGGGCGAGCAGTTTCTGGACGTGATCCGGATCCTGGGAATTGAAGGGAAGATGGAGCGGAAGCCGCGGCAGCTATCGGGCGGAGAGCAGCAGCGGGTGGCGATTGCGCGAGCGATTGTGAACCAACCCGCG
>JANODS010000222.1:0-1918 GCA_031412835.1 Acidobacteriota bacterium
ACGATTCATTTCCACGGATGAACCCTCCTGTGCGTCAATAGTTGTGTGCGGCTGATCGTAATTTTGTTTGCCCTATCCGGGCTTTCGATGCAGGCCGCCGAAGTTATTCTACTCTCCACCGGATTTACGATTCGGGCGGAGAGGGTGGAAGCGCTCGGCGGGGCGCTGCGGTTGCACACGGCGCAGGGGACGGTGGACATCCCGCTGGCCCAAGTGGCCGAGCGAGAGCTAATCGTAGAGCCAATGGCACCCCCCGCACCGCCGCCGCCACCGCCGCCGGTGGTAGTCGCCGCGCCCGCTCGCGCGGTTGATCCAGTCGAGGCCGCGGCTAGAAAATTGGGGCTGCCACCCGAGTTCGTCAAGAGCGTCGCGCGGATTGAATCAGCGTTTCAGCAGAAAGCCATTTCGCCGAAGGGAGCGATCGGAGTGATGCAGTTGATGCCGGGTACGGCGCGGGAACTCGGGGTGGACCCGCACGACGCCGAACAGAACATAGAGGGCGGAACGCGGCTGCTGCGGGATCTTCTCGTCAAGTATCAAAACGAACCGGACCAAGTGCGGCGGGCATTGGCGGCTTACAACGCGGGGGCCGGAGCGGTGGCGCGTTACAATGGCACGCCGCCCTACGCCGAGACCCAGAACTACGTCAACAAAGTGCTGACCGAATACCAGCGGCTTCGCGGCGCTGCTAAATAATTTCGGCCAAGTAACGATACACTGGCAATCGTCATGCGCATTGCCCTTTTCCTTCTCCTTCTCCTCTCCGCCTCGCTGTTGGCGCAGCGGCCGAACACGAACTACGACGAGTCCAAGGCGGGCACCTACACGCTGCCGGATCTACTCGGGTCGGGCCCGTGGCCCGCGCGCCGGGCCGAGATTCTGAAGCTGTACGAGACTCACGTTTTCGGCCGGGCGATTGCGGAGAAGCTGCCCGTCGTCGCCACCGTAAAGGCCACCGGCCCGAACTGGCGCGAGGTGACGCTGAGCTTCAGCGGCCAAGGGAAGCAGAAGGCGATCAACATTTTGATCGTCACCCCGCCGGGCGCGAAGAAGCCCGTGCCGGCCGTGGTTTGCTTGAGCTTCACGCCGATTTCGACCGTTCTGAGTGGAAACTCCCGTTGGCCGCTCGGCGTCTTCGCCAAGCACGGCTACGCGGTGATTACGGCCCACTACACCGACTTCTTCGCCGACGTGAAGGACGGCAAACCGGATTCGATTCTTTCGCTGCTGCCGGCTGACGAGACGACGAACGCGATGTCGGCGTGGGCATGGGGCATGAGCCGGATGTTCGACTACGCGCTGACGCAAAAAGACCTCGACGGCAAGCGGATCGCCGTGGCCGGGCACTCACGCCTGGGCAAGGCGGCGCTGTGGGCGGGGGCGACCGACCAGCGGTTTGCGGCGGTGATCTCGAACGACTCGGGCGAAGGCGGAGCGTCGATCTCACGCCGGATCATCGGCGAGCATGTGGCCGACTTGAACAAGAACTTTCCGCACTGGTTCACGGGTAACTTCAAGGGCTACTCGCAGTCGGTGAACGAACTGCCCGTGGATTCGCACATGTTGCTGGCGCTTGCCGCGCCGCGCCCGTTGTATGTTGCAAGCGCGAGCGAAGATCTATGGGCGGATCCGCTTGGTGAACTTCTGGCGCTAACCGAAGCATCGAAGGTATACGAAGTGCTCGGCGTGCCAGAGCGCACCGCCTACCACATTCGTCCCGGCAAGCATGACATCACCGCCTACGACTGGGAGCGGTACTTACGCTTCCTGAAAGCTACGCTGCGTTAGCGCACGATGCCGAGGCGATCAAGCGGCCAATAGGCAAAAACCGCCTTGCCATAAATGAAGCGCCGATGCACCGGGCCCCAAGCGCGGGAATCGTTCGAAGAGGTCCGATGGTCACCCATCACGAAGTAGC
>JANODS010000223.1:0-3169 GCA_031412835.1 Acidobacteriota bacterium
GATCGTCACAGGGGAAGCAGTTCGGCACAGGGATAATGTTCTGCGAGTTGGCCACAGCGGCTCCAAGGATCACAAGAACAGCGGAGAGAAAGAAGTTTTTCATGGTCGTAGGGTTTCCTTTTTGTAGGGTTCGATTGGTTAAGGTTTCCAAGAACGATTCGGAAGATCGTCCTCAATTGATTGAGCCAAGTCGCCTGCCGGGGAGGGCTCCTAGTACTTCAAAATCTAATCCTGGGATACTGAGAGTACTGGGCTGGCTGCGTAGTCGAGAGCACTATTAGTAGTCTCGATGGATGTTGGCTGCACCACAGATAGAATGTTTGCGTCGTGAAAGCAGTGTAGCCGGGATAGGACGCCTACGCGAAAAGCCCTAGACTCTTTCGGAATCTGGAACACTACCAAGCGGTAATTTGGAAGAGCTCCTCTAAGGTCTTTCGCTCCCCGAAGTTTACGAATTTGAATTCCCGGATTTCGTGCTAAACGAATTGAAATGGTGTAGACTGAGGTCGAGGTTAGCGAACCTATGCGTATCGCCCGGCCCAAGAGTCTGCTTGAACGTGACGCCAAAGAAGATCTGTGGCTTCACACTCTCTCCCAAATTCCGACGCTTTTCGGGAAACTCCAATATTTGGCCTCCCTGCGTGATCCAAACACAGGAAATTACGAGCATCATGGACTCTCTTTGGTCTTCGGCGAAAAAGAGGCCACCAGAGCGATGCGGCAAAATCATAAGCGCAGCTTCGCCGAATGGCTCGCTTTCGGATTAGCCGATCAGCAAGCCGACCTGGAAGAATATCTTGTCGGGCTTGGCACTCCCTTGCAGGAAATCCTAGCCTCCTGGGAACTTTTGGAACCCTGGAAACTCTATGTGCCACATGGAGTTATGCCATCCGAAAAAGCACTCTACGCCGCCGATATGCGAACGATCTGCCGAGTCCTCACCCAGCGGGCCGCCGCCGTCGTCCCTGATCGAGTCGCATAGCCACCCCGGTCACCTGGCCAACGACATCGATCTCGTCCGGATAAACGAATACTTGCGGATTACACATGGAAGCCGGATGCGGCTGGAGCATCAGCCGATTCCCATCCACATTGCACCACCCGCACGCGTACCCCTCGCGGTGCTCCAGAAAATAGATCGGTCGATCAAATTCATTCGTCCAGCCAGAGGAAACAATTTTCCGTTTCGTTTCATCTATCAGCAACAGTGATCCAGGCTGCAAGAGCGGATACATCGACCAGTCTTCGGTGCCTACGAAGGCGTACCGATGCGTCTTTAAGTCCAATCCGTGCAACAACATCAACGGGAGCTTGCCCCAACGCTGAATCATCCGGCTCAAGTAAGTGGTCTTCGTCAGGTCGAGTCCGGGATCGAGCGCGAGGGGCAGCAGAACTTCCCCGTGGTTGTGAGGCTGGAAATGGATCGCGTGAGTTTTCTCCAGTTCAATAGACGCGGCGTCCGCCGGCAAATGCGATAGATCAACCCCATACCACTGCAAAACTTCGAGAATATCGAGCCGGTAGACCGTACAGAGCGTGTAGAGCCGAAAAACTGTCGGGACAGTGCCTTTGTTTTCAATATCAGAGAGTCGGGACAACGCGACAATGAACTCATCGTTCTGATGACGTTCCGCGATGCGTAGGCTGGCATCTTCGACATCTCGGTAGCGCAGATTCAGCCGCTCCCGGACACGCTTCAACTTTTGTCCCGCTTCGTCCATCATTTGGCCAGATCCCGGCGGTCCGGGAGAAGCCCGCATCGGACGGTTGGACATATCACTTTCACCTTGGACTCACATTTTGCCTTCGGCAAAACTACCCGGAGTATATCAGCGGAGCGCGCAAGATGGAATCGAAAAAATGCCATTCTGTTCTGAATTCAGAACAACCGTTATCAAAATCTGTCTTTTTCACTCGCGACCCTTCCTCTCCGATTTTCGAAGAAACGTCAAAAGTCCTACCCATAGTCCATCATCGAGAGACTTCCCAGTACCTGAAGGGAAAGGGTTTACCCCTTTTCACATTCGCCCGACATCCTCTATTCTAGAAAGCATTACGGCACGAATTTGTTCCAGTTGTGGAAATTGAGACCGGCGTTTCGGGGAGTGTTTCAAATATGAGAGTCATCGTGGGCATCACCGGAGCCAGCGGCACCGTCCTGGGCTATCGCCTGCTCGAAAAGCTGCGCGAAGTCGAGGAAGTCGAAACCCACTTGGTCATGACCCGTTCAGCGGAACGGACCGCGTGGCTCGAAATGGGGCTGCGGATAGCGTCCTTTCGCGACCTCGCCCACCACACCCACCCAGTTGAAGAGATCGGGGCCCCCCTGGCGAGTGGCAGCTTTCAAACTCATGGCATGGTCGTCGCCCCTTGTTCGATTCATTCGATGTCCGCCATCGCCCATGGGATCACCGACAACCTGCTCATCCGCGCCGCCGACGTTGTGTTAAAAGAACGGCGCAGGCTGGTGCTCATGGTCCGCGAAATGCCCTTTCATCTTGGCCATCTCCGCACCATGACCGCCCTCGCGGAAATGGGAGCCATCATCGCCCCGCCCATCCCCGGCTTTTATGGCAATCCCCAAACTGCCATGGATTTAGTAGATCATTGTGTGGAACGGGTCATTGATCTACTCGGTATTCCAAATCCAGGAGCCAAACGTTGGGACGGAAGCACCACTCAATAGAAAAGCCCGTCAGGGCGGCATTTCAAGGCGAGCGCGGGGCCTTCAGCGAGGAAGCCGCCAAACTTCTTCTCGGCCCGGAGGTCGAGGTGGTTCCCTGCCCCCGCTTCCAACTCGTTTTCGAGCGCCTCGCCGCCGGCGAGGTTGATCACGCCGTCGTCCCGATCGAAAACACCCTCCACGGTTCGATCCACGAAAATTACGACCATCTGTTGAATTTTCACCTGCCCATCATCGGCGAGGCTAATCTGCGCATCGTCCACAATCTGATCGCCGCCCCAGAAATGACCTACGCCAAAGTGCGAAAAGTGTACTCCCACCCCGTGGCCCTCAATCAGTGCCTCCAATTCTTCGCCGACCGGCCCCACATCGAACGCGAAATCCACTACGACACCGCCGGCAGCGTCAAAATGTTGATGGAAACTCCGCAGCCCGGTGCCGCCGCCATAATCCAGATACCGCGCCGACTCGCCGAGCAGCGGCCCG
>JANODS010000224.1:0-3164 GCA_031412835.1 Acidobacteriota bacterium
GGGAGCGAGGGAAATTTAGGTCATTGAGAGCTCGTAGTCGCCAACGGTAAAGGACCCCACGCCAACGTTCCTTCGGTGACTCTCTACAAGCACTTGAGGCCCCGAATATACCCTCGGTCATCGGCGGCGACTAATCCATCGAGAAAAGAGGCGATGGTGGGCGCGCAGGGGCTCGAACCCCGGACCTCCTGCGTGTGAAGCAGGCGCTCTAACCAACTGAGCTACGCGCCCAAACAACTCCAATTTACCACAATCTCCTCAATCCCGGCGCGCCGCCAGCATCAAGCTCAGTCCCAACGCACACATAAGCCCACCCGCCACCGGACCTAAACTCGACCACGAGGCTACTCCCTGCGCTGGGTACGCCAGCCCCTGCAAAGCCAGTGTACCCATCCCCACAATCACCAGCACCAAGCCCAATCCGAAGCTCGACCGCATCACATCTCCGTAGGTAAATCCCTTCATGCTGCCTCCGGCATCGCCGACCCGGACAACCCCATCGCCGTCCGCAAGCTCTGCTTAATCCGCATCAAACGCACCCGCACCGACACCGGGCTAATCCCCAACCGTGGCGCGATCTCATTGCTCGACCACCCTTCCAAATAATGCTGCTGTAACAACTCCCGATCCACCGGCGAACACATCGCCAAAATCTCACCCACCGCGCTCCCGTCGTAATCCGGCTGGATCACCGCCGAGTTTTCATTCAGCTCCTCAGTCGTCTTCTTCCGCCGATAGTCCACCCGGACCAAGTTCTTCGCAATCGTGTTTACCCATACACCCACCGCTCCCTGGCTCTTCAATTGCGCCCGGCACTCCCAACCCCGCGCCCACGCCGCCTGAGCGATCTCTTCCGCTAAGTCGCACCGCACACCGGTCGACAGGAGAAAGCGAACCGTTCGCGGATAGCCTTTGCTGTAAGCCGCCTCGTACTGTTTCTCTGTCAGTACGTCAGCAGAAGGTTCAGAAGTGTTCAGGGTCATGATACCCTTACGTATGCAATACACGGGCCAAACGCTAAACCCTTTGTTTCTCTGAAGCTTAGCCACCAAACAGGAAAATCCTGCCCAACTCCCAAACACCCTGTACGTTTTTTATACGCCCCCCGTCCGCTCCCGCGCCTCCGCCCTCACAGCCCGCAACAATTCGTCCATCTCCCCCACCGCCCGCCGAATATTCTTGATGAACCGTCGCTGCGTTGCCAAATCCGTCTCCTCCTCCAACATCTCCGCATACCCCGAAATTGCACTCAAAGGGTTCCGCAAATCATGCACCATCCGCCCCACGAGCGCGTCCATCTCCAACTCCGTCACAGCGTCCGCCCCGTCACCAGCGCAATCACACCCAACAACTTCTCAAAGTCTACCGGCTTCGTCTCAAACGCCGCGCACCCCGCGTCCAACGCCCGTTCCTGCTCGTTACCCAAGGCATGTGCCGTCAACGCAATCACCGGAATCCTCGCCGTCCGCGCGCTCTGCCGAAGTAGCCGGGTCGCCTCCCAACCATCCAGCACCGGCAAGCTCATGTCCATCAAAATCACGTCCGGCTGCTGCTGCGCCGCCATAATAATCGCCTGCTGCCCATCCACGGCCAACAACACCGTAAACCCCCGCTTCAGCAGCCGGCGAGACAACATATCCCGATTCAACTCGTGATCTTCCACCAACAACACCTTCAACGCTTCGCTCATCCCATCCTCCGATTCGCCATCATCGCCGCCTGCTCCGCCGCCCTTGTCGCCGGGAAGCCGCCCTTCTCAATCGCCGCCGCCCCTAATTCCCGCAAGCGCTCGCCCTCTCCCACCGCCGCCATCACCACCACCGGTACCTCCCGCCCGTCCGCCCGCTGCCGCAACTGCCGAACAAATTCAAATCCATCCATCCCTTCCATCAACAAATCCACCACCACCATCCCCGGCCGCTCCTCGCCAAATTTCGCCAACCCCTCCGTCCCCTCGGCCGCCCCCACCGTCCGCCATCCCATCTTCCCAACCGTCGCCGCCAAGCCCGACCACTCCGCGGCTACCACCAAAATCGACTCCGATGGCTCCCCCGTCCCATGACGCAAAATCACCGCCGCCAACAACTCATCACTCACCGGCTTCATCAGCAACTCCTCCCCTACGCCGAACAGCACCACCGGAATCCCCGGCGGCAACTGCTCCACTTTCTCCCAATCCTCCATACCCACCACCACCACTCCCGGTCGGCTGTCTTCCCCGAACCGCGTCTCCACCTCCAACCCGTATTTACCCATCTCCCCTCGCAACATCTCTACATCTCCCCCCAAAACCACGGCCCCCACGCGACGCCGCCCTACCGCTTGCCCCGCCCCTTTACTCGCGAAGTACCCCGGCGTTACTTCCACCGGCAGCTGCATCGTAAACGTCGATCCCTTCCCCACCGCCGTCTCCACCACCACCTCCCCGCCCAATAGCCGACACAACCGCCGCGTAATCACGAGGCCCAATCCCGTCCCCTCCTGCTGCCCACCCTGCCTCGGTCGTTGCTCGTCCACCTGCGAAAACGGCTCAAATAGCCGCGCTAAATCGTCCTTTCGAATTCCCGGCCCCGTATCCTTCACCGCAAAATCAATCCATTCCCGATCCTGCCGCCGCACCCGGCTCACCCGCAGCGTAATCTGCCCCTTCGCCGTAAATTTCGCCGCGTTGCTCGTCAAATTCAATAACCCCTGCTTAATCCGCGTCGCATCGCTGAACATCCGTCCCGCCTCCGGCCCCACTTCAACCATTAACCCATTCCCCTGCCGCTTCGCTAGCGGCTCCACTAACCCCGTCACCTCCCGTACTAACTCCTCCACGCCAAACTCCGTCGGCACCACCTCCAACCTCCCCGCCTCAATCTTCGATAACTCCAGCACGCCGTTAATCAATACCAGTAAGTGCTTCCCCGCCGACTCAATGCGCTTCAAATCCACTAAATCACTCGTCCGCCCCGCCTCCTCCGCCTCCTCCTGCTGCATCTGCGTATACCCGATGATCACGTTCAACGGCGTCCGCAACTCATGGCTCATACTCGCCAAAAACGCGCTCTTCACCTCGCTCGATTTCTCCGCCGCCAACTTCCGATTCGTCACCCGCCGGTTCTCCACCGCAAACAAAGCAAACAACGCCACACAGCAAATCACCGTCAACGCCGCCGACC
>JANODS010000225.1:0-4204 GCA_031412835.1 Acidobacteriota bacterium
CTCGTATCGGGGGCCGGGGTTGGTGGACGGGATACGGATGTTGAAGCACGTGAAGGACCGGGGATTTCGGATCATGACGGATGTGCATGAACCGGGGCAGGTGGCTTTGGCAGCCGAGGTTTGCGACATTATTCAGATTCCGGCGTTCTTGTGTCGGCAGACGGATTTGCTGTTGGAGGCGGGGCGGTCGGGGCGCGTCGTGAACATCAAGAAGGGCCAGTTCGTTTCACCGTGGGATATTCGTTTGGCGGCGGACAAGGTGGCTTCGACGGGGAACAACAACATCCTGCTGACGGAGCGGGGGACTTCGTTTGGGTATAACAATTTGGTGGTAGATATGCGGAGTTTGGTGATTCTGCGGAGCTTTGGGTGGCCGGTGATTCTTGACGCGACGCATAGCGTGCAGTTGCCGGGGGCAGCGGGGAACGGGAGCGGCGGGCAACCGGAGTTTATAGAGCCGTTGGCGCGGGCGGCGGTGGCGATTGGGGTGGACGGGGTTTTCGTGGAGGTGCACGAGGAGCCGGAGCGGGCGCTTTCGGACGGGGCGAACGCGTTGCCTCTGGACGAATTAGGCGGTTTTTGGAAGAGGCTTCAAGAGTTGGACGCGGTGACGCGGCGGCACTTGAAGCCGATCGATTGAAGGCCTAGAGCAGTTCGCGGATCATGATATTGCGGAAGCGCTGCTTGCCGCCGGGGATCCAGCGGTTGCCGCCGTGGACTTGGACGGCGATCATGCCGGCGGGCTGGCCGTGGTTGGCGGTGTCGATGAAGTTAGTGATTTGGATGCCGTTGAGCCAGACCTGGATGTGGGGGATGTCGCCTTCGATGCGGGCGCGGAGATGGTTCCAATCGTTGCGGCGATACCATTCGGACCAGTTGGGCACGAAAGTCTTGACGTCCTTGAGGCGCTCGCCGTAGATGCCGCCGATGGCTCCGCCGTCGAGGTAATCAAGAAGAACCTGGTAGGCCTCGCCCTTCTCGTTGGCGCGGAGGAAGAGACCGCCGTCGCAGCCGTAGGTGGGATTAATTTCGAGGGTGATTTCGAAATTCTTGTAGGGCTTGTCGGTAAGGATGATGCCGCCGTGGCCGGGGCGATCTTGGGTGCCGGTGATCGCGCTGTCTTCGACTCGCCAGGCGGCGGTCTGGCCGTGGTGGTTGACTTGGCTGATGTGCCAGCCGGTGAGGTCTTTGCCGTTGAAGAGCGGCTTAAAGGCTGACGGGCCGGCGAGGAGTTCGAAACGATGGGGGACGGGCTGGGCGAGTTGGCGCTGCTGGGCGATGATTTCGGCTTCCACAGCGTCCATTGCTTCAAGGCTCTTGGAGAGATTGGTGAGGCCGTCGTTCGCGAGGGGAACTTGGTAGGTGCGCCAGCGGGCTTGATGGAGCCCAGTATGGCGAAGGGTAAGAGCGTGAACCTGGGTGGCCTGGGCGGACATTGGAGTTTGGAGCGTGGCGAGGTTGACGCCGGCGTCCCATTCGGCGGCGGAGCGGGTGACGATTTCGCTGCCATCAATGCGGAGGGTGTGGGGGCCGGGAGCAAGGCCGGAGACCTTGAGGATCTGCTGATTGAAGCGTTCGACGAAGTCCGACGACTTGACGGCGAGGGCCATGACGGGGTCGGCGGTGTCGATGGGCATGGGGAGGGCGCGGTCTTTTTGCGTCCAGGTGACGCCGCCTGCGAAGGCCAGAATCTCGGCGGCGGTGTTTTCGGTTTTGACGAAGCGGCGGGTGGGGACGTCGATGGAGACGGTGCTGACGACGCTCGGAGCGTTCCAACCGGTAAGGAGGCCGCCGGCCATGATGAGGTGACCGGCGGCACCGGGGTGGACGCGGTCCGGGATAATTTTGGGGGCGAGGGCGGCGTCAGTGGCCTTGGCTTTGGCGAGCATGGCGGTGACGGGGCGGTTGAGGTCGGCGAGGGTGAGTTTTTCGGATTGAGCGAGCGTCGAGAGGAAATCAGAGTAGCGGAGGAGGACGCCGTTATAGCCGCCGGGGAAGCGGGGTTCCTGGGTGACGTCGTCGTAGGGGGAAGGCTGAATGGCGGTGATGCGGACGTTAGGGAGGTTGGTTTTTAGCTGCTTGACGATGTTGCGGTAGCCGTTTGCGTAGATATCGAATATTTGTTGATCGAAGGCGCGGACGCGGCCGTCGTTCATGCCGAGCATGATGGTGACGACGGTGGGTTGGTAGGGGAAGACGTCGCGGTCGAGGCGTTGGGCGATGCCGCCGCCGGCTCCACCGGTGACGCGATCTCCGCCCCAGCCGGAATGGGTGAACGCGATTTTACGATCCGGGAAGCGGGTGAGGACGAAAGTTTCGGTGAAGGTGGTGTAGAGGCGCTGGTCGGTGATGGAGTCACCGAAGAAGACGACGCGGTCGCCGTTTTTGAGATGGAAATCTTGGGCGAGGAGGGGGGAGACGAGGAGGAGGAGGGAGGTAAGTAGAGAGCGCACTGCGCTATCTTATCTCACCTCCCGGGGGGAGGGTTACTTAACGACGGTGCGGACGCCAGCGCCGGTGACGACGTAGCCCGAAGAGAGTTCGGAGTAAAGGATTTGGTTGCCGCTGTTGACGACCATGAAGTTCAATTCGTAGTCAGAGCCGCCGACGGTGTAGGCCGCCGAACCGTAGCAAATGTCGCCGAGGGCATAGACGCCGGTGAACGACTGGCGGACGGATTGGCCGCCCGAAATCGCACTGAAAGTACCTTTAATTTCGCCCTTCCCGTCGAAGGTGAGAATGCCGATTTCGGCGGTCGACTTTCCTTTGCCGTCGACAGCGACGACGCCTTCGCCCTGATATCCAAAGGTTCCAGTCAAGCTGGCGGGGCTGCAGGTGCCTTGGCCTTCGATTTTGGTACCGCTGCCCGCGAGAGTGGCGTCGCCGGCGCGAACGACGATCGCGAAGTCGCTGCCGTTGTTGACGACGACGAGATCAAAATCGGTGGCGTCGGCGCCGGTACCGGTTTTGGCGACGGCGGTGCAGTCGGAACCAACTTCAACGACGCCAGTGAATTCGCCGATTTCCGCTTTGGCTCCGGAGGTGGAGACGCCAACGCCAGAGTAGGCACCCTTTCCGTCAAAAGTGATGCGACCGACCTGAGAAGAGGTGACGAGCTTGCCGGCTGCGTTGGTGATGGTGCCGTTGATGGTATAGCCGTAGGAACCGGTGAGGGAAGCTGTGGAGCATTCCTGAGCGAAAGCCGCGGTGGACAAGAGGGCCACGATGAGTGAGAATTTGACTAAGGACATAGTCTTCATCATATCGTTACTTTCTTAACTTTCGATAGTAGAGGCGTAAATTCGGCGGATCAAGTCGACGACTTTTCTGCCGTCTTCGGCGGGGGAGACGAAGGGGCGGCTTTCGGCGATGGCTTGGAGGAAGTCCTGGACTTGGAGGCGATGGTAGTGGGAGATTGGTTCCGCGGGGGCGGTGTAGGTGGGGGCGGATTCGCCGGGGATGGTCCAGAGATCGTTGTAGGCGGGTTCGAGGATGGTGCCCGTCATCCCGGCGATGAAGGTGGCGCCGCCGTCGGTTTGGGCACCGACAGAGTAGCCGTTGGAGCCGTGAATGTGGATTTTGGTGTGGATGCCGGGGTTCTGCGAGAGGCTGCAGACGATGTTGCCGAGGCCGCCGTTTGTGAAGCGGATATTCGCGATGGCGGTATCTTCAACTTCGATATAGGGATGGTTAAGATTGCTGGCGATGCCGGAGACGCTCTGGATGGGGCCCATGAGCCATTGGAGGATATCGAGGTGGTGGGGGGCTTGGTTGATAAGGACGCCGCCGCCTTCGGTGGACCATTTGCCGCGCCAGGGGTCGGAGCGGTAATAGGCTTCGTCGCGCCAGGAGAACATGGCGACGGTGCCGAGGATGGGGGTGCCGATCTTACCTTGGTCGATGGCGGCCTTCATGGCGAGGACGGGTTCGAAGAAGCGGCGCTGGCTGACCACGCCGAGACGGGCCCCGGAGCGGGCGGCCGCAGCGAGCATAAGGTCGCAATCTTCGACTGTGGCGGCGAGGGGCTTTTCGACCAGGACATGGATCCCGCGTTCAAGGGCGGCGACCGCGGGGGCGGCGTGGAGCGGATGGGGCGTGCAGACGACGACGGCTTCGACACCGGCGGCGAGCAGGGCGGGGACGTCGGGGTAAGCCATGGCTCCGTAGTGGGCGGCGAAGGCGGCGGCGCGGGGGGCGGCGTGGT
>JANODS010000226.1:0-1280 GCA_031412835.1 Acidobacteriota bacterium
CGCGCGTTGAAAGTGAAGGTCGGCATCGAACCTCAGGCCGACATCGCCCGCGCTAAAGCCGTCCGCGCCGCCATCGGGCCGGACTTCCCCATGGGCATCGACGCCAACGGCGGCTGGAGCCCGCGGGTCGCGATTCACTGCATTCGCGAAATCCACGAATCGTGTCGGTTGATCTTCGCCGAGCAACCCGTGGCCGCGCTTGACCTGCAATGGATGGTCGATGTCCGCCGTGCCGTCAACGTCCCCGTTATGGCCGACGAGAGCTGCAATACGCCGCAGGATGCGATGGCGCTGGCCCGCGCCGGAGCGGCCGATATCTTGTCGGTCTACGTCGGCAAAGGCGGCGGCATCGGCTCCGCCCGCAAGATCACGGCCATTGCGGAGGCGGCGGGGCTGACGTGCACGGTTGGCAGCAATCTCGAACTCGGCGTGGCGAGCGCCGCGATGGCGCATCTGGCGATGGCCAGCCCCGGGATTGGCGCGGAGGAGTTCCCGTGCGACATTCTGAACCCGGTTGCGTACCTCGACGACGTGGTGACCGAACGCCTCGAATTCCGCGACGGCAAAGTGAGGGCCTCCAACCGGCCCGGCCTCGGCGTGGAACTCGACGAGGCCAAGCTGAAGCTCTATCAGATTTAGCGCAGAATTCCCGACTTCGTAATTACTTCGGCCTGTAAGTAAGGCTGTAACACCGTCGGCACGGCGATTGACCCGTCGGCTTGCTGATAGTTTTCGACGATGGCGACCCAGGTCCGGCCGATAGCCAATCCGCTGCCGTTGATTGTGTGCGCCGGTTCCACCTTGTTCTTAGCCCCGCGCACTCGAATCCCGGCCCGTCGCGCCTGGAACGCTTCAAAGTTACTGCACGAACTGATCTCTTTGTAAGCCGCCTGGCCGGGGAGCCAAACTTCCAGATCGTACGTCTTCGCCGACGAAAAGCCCATATCTCCCGTGCAGAGTAACATGCGCCGATACGGCAGTTCCAACCGGTCGAGAATATCCTCGGCGTCGGCCGTTAACTTCTCATGCTCGGCGTGGCTCTGTTCCGCGGTCGTGAACTTCACTAACTCCACTTTCTGAAACTGATGCTGCCGGATGATGCCGCGAACGTCTCGCCCGTGGCTGCCCGCTTCGCTACGAAAGCACGACGTGTGCGCGCAGAAATGAATCGGCAACTGGTCCGGCTCCAGCGTCTCATCGCGCAGCAAGTTCGTCACCGGCACCTCGGCCGTCGGAGCCAACCAGTAGTCCGAGTTTTCAATCTTGAACAGATCGTCGCC
>JANODS010000227.1:0-6142 GCA_031412835.1 Acidobacteriota bacterium
CTCGGTCAACTCACCGCCAAGCGCGCTGACCCGGCATTGATTGCCGACGTTGCCATCTTCCACAAAGCCGGCCGCATGCTGCAAGAGAATCCCGACGAGTTCTTCGTGCCCGAGGACGTTCCCAAACACTTGGCCGTGCTCGAACAAGGTCTAGCGCGGGGACGCGATTTATTGGCGGGCCGCGCTCCATGGACGACCCAAGCCACGCGTCGGCTGCACGGCTATGTCTCGGCCCTCGATGGATCCGTACAACCCTACGGCTTGCGGGTCCCGGCCTCCTACGACGGGACCAAGCCAGTGCGGCTCTACGTCTGGTTGCACGGGCGCGATCAGCGCCTCACCGAAGCCACCTTCCTCGATCGGGCCCAGCGGGTGACGCCTTCCACCTCGAACCCCGCGGACGAGGGCCAGATACAGCTCGATGTCTACGGCCGTTGGAACGGGATTGCGTATCATTGGGCGGGCGAGGCCGACGTCTTCGAGGCGATCGCCGCTGTACGGCAGCGGTACAAGATCGATCCCAAACGGATCATCCTCCGAGGCTTTTCGATGGGCGGTTGCGGCGCCTGGCACATCGCGCTCCATCATCCCGGCTTCTTTGCTGCCGCCGAAATCGGCGCGGGCACTTGGCCGTCGCGGTCACAACTGCCCGGGTTTCCGGCCTACCAGGAAGGGCCGCTGCGCATTTACGAAAACATCAACGACTGGTCGTTGAACGCGTTCAATTTACCCATCGCGGGTCACGGCGGCGAGAACGAAACCGGCACTAGTTCGATTCCGCCCCCTCCGCCCGGCACAAAGGCCCGCGGCCAACTCGAGTCGTCGCTCCACGTTCGGGCGCAGCTCGAAAAAGAAGGATTTCCTTCGACCGGCGATCCCTTTGACCTCCGCGTTCCCGGCACTCCCGCCCGCTTTTTCATCTCGAAGAACACGGGCCACGGCACCGGCCCCGAGGTGCGAGAGAAGCTCGACGTTTTCCTGAAAGAGCATGGCGACCGAGGCCTCGTCTCGGCGGACCATATTCGTTTCGTCACCTTCACGACGCGCTATCCCACGTCGGGCTGGGTTACCGTGGAACATTTGGCGAAGCACTATCAGCGCGCCGAGGTGAACGCTCGACGTTTGGAGAACGGTCGCCGCTACGAGGTGACCACCCAGAATATTACGCGCCTCACCTTTGGCGAAACCGACTCCGCCAAGACGTTTGCCATCGACGGACAAACCCTGACGGTCAAGCCCGCCGCACAACTGACGCTCGAGAAAGTGGCCGGTCGTTGGGCGATGGCCAAGCCCGTCAAAGGGCTCCACAAGATTCACGCGTTGCAGGGGCCGATCGATGACGCCTTCCTCAGCCCCTTTCTGCTCGTTCGCCCCACGGGCCAGCCCTGGAATGCTGCAGCGCACGAACAAGCGCTCCGCATGCTCGCGCGTTTTGACCGGCTCTACGCCAAAGGCCTCCGCGCCCATCCCCGCGTGAAAGATGATAAAGACGTCACCGCCGAAGACATCGCCCAGTACAATCTCGTCCTGTTCGGTGACCCCGGCAGCAACCGTTGGATTGCCAAACTCCAAGGCAAAACGCCCCTCCGCTGGACGCGCCAACAGGTCGGCCTCGGTGCGCAAAACTATCCTGCCGCCGACCATCTACCAGCCCTCGTTTACCCGAATCCATTGGCCCCGCGGCGCTACGTCGTCATCAATAGCGGCATGACGATTGAAGACCGCGAGTATCGCGGGGAATACGCGATGCCCCGGTTGGGTGACTACGCCATTCTCAAGGCGAAAGCGAAGGAGGAGTGGCCCGATGTAGTCACCGCTAGCCTATTCTCAGAGACGTGGCAACTGCTGCCCTAAGGCCGGCACAACAGAGGCAACGCCACGAGCAACAGCGTTCCGGCGAACATCCAATCGCGCTTCTCGAAGGCGTGCCCGGATCCGACCGCCATCGAACCGTCGAAGCCGCGCGCCGCCATACACGCCGCTACGCGCTCCGCCCGATCCCAGCTCCGCAAGAACAGCGCCGCGAACCGCGAGCCCCACGCCGCCTCGCCCGCGGTGCGACCGCTGCGGCTCAATCGAGCCCGCGCCATTCGCCCCCATTCGTCTTCCAGCAACTGGGCATAGCGGTAGGTGAACGAGGCTGTCACGACAAGGACAGCGGGAAACCGAAGCCGCTGCAATCCGGTCACGAGGTCCGGCACCGTGGTGCTCGCGATGAGCATCCCTAACACCAGCACGGAGCCGTACGCCTTGCCCAACACGAGCAACGAAGGCGAGTAATCTGGCGCACGTTCAAAGGCCAAGAATGCCGCCATCATCGCCGCGAACGGAGTTACCAACGCACACCGTTGCAGCGCCCATTTCACCGACAATCGGCTCACCAGAAGCACGCCCGCGATCAGCCCAAGTTGTACGCCGAGCACCCACACGCTGGGGGCCGCCGACACCGCCAGCGCCGCGCCCATCAAGCCGACGATCTTGGCCCGGCTATCGACCGGTGCCCACCGGCAGCCATCTACAATTAGTAGCCGACCGCTCATATCCGCCCGCGCACCCGCCACCAAAGCCATAGCCCCGTCAGGCCGAGCAGCAGAGACGCGCCCGTCAACGCCTTCTGCCAAATCGGCTGCGCCGCTGTGGTCGGCCCGCCGTTAGCCGATCCGCTCCAAGAAACCGTCAATTCCAATCGATGGCCCATCTCATCATCCACCACCACCCGCCAGTCCCCCATTCCTTCGGGCACGAAGGCGAAGCGACCGCGCGCGTCGGTCCGACCGGTCTGATACTCCGCTTCCGGCTTGCCCGGTGCCCGAACCGAAACCTGGCAAAACGCGGCAGGCTCGCTGCCGCCGTAGATCGCAGTTAGAATCACGGCTCCGCCTTCCTGCCGCTGCCCTACGCTGAGGTCATGCGCAACCAACGCTCCGGCCACCAACAGCCCGGCGAACGCTACCCTCACCGGCTCTCCAGCAGCGCCGGTTTCGCGTGGCGAAAGAAGCTGATGACGGATACCGTCAGCGCCGCTTCAACACCCGCGACCACAAGGTACACCCCCGCTATGGCCGCGAACCCTTTGCCATAGCCCACCGCTTGAAACTCCGCAACAAGCAGCAGCGCTGGCACGATGGCGCCCAGAAAGCCCGCTACCGCGCTGCGAATCGAGTCCGGCAATCCACCGGCTTTCCAGACGAACGCGGCGAGTAGCGCACCCAGGCCCATGTTCAAAGCGTTCACGCCGAGCGACAGCAGGCCGCCATGTTGGAACAGCAGGGCTTGAAACAGAAGCGTCGTGAAGATCACGGGAAACGACCGACCGCCGAGCAGAATTCCCGTCAACCCGAACAGCCCCAGGTGCACCGACGTCCCCAGCAGCGGGAAGTGGATCATCGAGACCACGAAACAGGTGGCCGACATCATCCCCATCCGAGCCACTTCCCACGGCTCCACGCGCCGCCCCAGCCACACCACCGCTCCCAGGGCCACGGCGTGCCCAGCGGCGCACCATGCGGTCGGAAGGATTCCATCAGCAATATGCATCGACTTACCAGTTCAGGTAAAGCGCCGTCTCGTAGTTGTCGGTGTCGTAGTTGGCACCCTTGGCCGCCGCCACACGCTGTTCGGCCAAGACGACGAACGCCCCCGCGGCTCCGGCTGGAATCGCGTAAGCGATCTTGCCATCCGCTCCCGTGTTCCCAAGCAGTACCTCTTTCTTGCCGACCCAGGACACGGCCACCTCACCACCCGGGCATGGCTTTCCGTTGCGCAGTAGGGTGAAGATAATCGCCTTCTCCGTGCGCTGCGGAACCAGTTCGTAGGCGATGCCGGCGGCCTTGGGGTTTAGCTTTGCTCCGGCGGTGAACGCGTAGGCCACCCCGGTGCGTACGGTCCGAAACGCCTGCGTTGCGTCGGGGTTCTTATCCCTTCCTCCCTCCTTCACACCCTTTGGAGTTCGACTGCGAGCGCCCCGCTCCTGACTGAATACCAGCCGGTGTTGCCCGGCCTCTTTCACGGCGTAGTCGGCTGCCACCCACAAGCCAGCCTTGGCCACGGCCAATTCCACCCGCCCGCCCGACGGGGTCAACGCATAAGCCTTCAGGTCGTCCAAAGGCAGCGCCGACTCGCTTGTCCCCAAGGCGTGCCCGGTCCCGAACTGGACCTTGGTCGTCGTGCCTACTTCGAGCGTCGGGACCATCGGGGCGATCCACGAAAAATGGGCCACCGCCGCTCCGGCCAATACCAAGCTCAAACCTACCGTTTTCATGGGGTCTCCTGCGGAATTTTGATCGTAGCACGATCAGGCAATTCGTATGCTCATGGATACGTTGCCGCTCGCCAATCGGATGGCTACTGCTTCGGTTTTTGTCCGATCTCTGCCGCCGTTACCGCCAACTGTCCGTGCTGGATGCCCTTGATGCTGACGAGCAGATCCGCCAATTGGCGCACGACCTTCGATTTTCCTCGCAAAATCAGCACTTCCAGGCAATTGTGATGGTCCAGATGCACGTGAAGCGTCGATACGACCACCCCGTGGTGATCATGCTGCAAGTTGGTGATCTTCTCGGTGAGATTGCGTTGGTGATGATCATAGACCAGCGTCAATGTCCCCACCACCTCCTTATTCGGCTGCTCGGATTCAGCCCGGACCAATCGATCCCGGATCAAGTCCCGAAACGCCTCCGACCGATTCTCATAGCCCTGTTTTTCGATGAGGCCGTCAAACGACGCAAGCAAATCGGCATCAATCGCCACCCCAATCCGCGCAAGTTGACTCATAGCCCTCTATTCTCCCACCGCTTTTGAGGTGAGAGAATAGGGGTCGATTATGCAACGCCGCTCGCTGCTTCTTTCCGCTCTCCCCCTGCTCGCCGCGCCCCGGCAAAAGCTGACGCCGTTGTCGCCGCAAGCCAAGACCGAAGACTGGCCGGGCTTCCTCGGCCCCCGGCACAACGGCACGTCGCTGGAGACGAGGCTGCGCTCGCGCTTTCCCTCGGCGGGCCCCCCGCTGGTATGGGAGGTGCCGAAGGGTACCGGCTACAGCTCACCGGCCATCGTTGGGGATCGTCTCGTATTCCTGCATCGCCAGGGGCAGCAAGAAGTGGTGGCCTGCCTCCACCCCGAGACCGGTGAGGGCCAGTGGCAGTTCACTTACCCGACCGCGTTTGAAGACCGTTTCGGCTATAACAACGGCCCTCGCGCGAGCCCGGTGATCGCCGACGGCCGCGTCTTCGTCGTCGGAGCCGAGGGTAAGTTGCACTGTCTGGAACTGGCCTCCGGCAAGGTACTTTGGCGTCACGATCTGCTGCAAGAGTTCAAAGTGCCGCAAGACTTTTTCGGCGTCGCGTCGACGCCGCTCGCCCTCGACGGTCGTCTCATCGTGATCGTCGGCGCTCCCGGCGGGCCAACTGTAGTTGCGTTCGATCAGAAGACCGGGAAGCAGCTTTGGGGGGCGGGGAAGGAGTGGGGTGGCGGCTACGCCTCGCCCATTCCGGCCATCGTCCACGGCCAGTCCCGCGTGTTCGCCTTCGCCGGCGGCGAGAGCCGACCTCCTACTGGCGGCCTCATCTGCTTGAACCCGGCCACCGGCGCGATTGATTTCACATACCCGTGGCGGAGCAAGAGTTATGAGTCGGTCAACGCCTCCTGCCCGGTGATCTTCGGCAACCAAGTCTTCATCTCTGCCAGTTACAAAACCGGCGGTGCGATGCTCGAAATCACTCCCGACTTCAAGCCGAAACTGATGTGGACGAGTCCTGAATTCGGTCTCCACTTCAATACCCCGATCCATCACGACGGCTACCTGTATGGCTTCGATGGGCGAAACGAACCCGATGCCTCACTCGCCTGTGTCGAGGCCAAAACAGGCAAGGTGGTCTGGCGGACGAACCCGGAGTGGATGGAAAAGTTCACGGTGGGCGATCAATCCCGCGAGCAACAAATGAGCACGTATCGCGGGAACCTACTCCGCGTCGACGGGCGCTATTTAGTGCTGGGAGAACTCGGCCACTTACTATGGATGGACCTGACTCCGAGCGGCCATAAGGAACTTTCCCGCTCCTGGCTCTTTGCGGCCCGAGAAACGTGGTCGCTGCCAGTGCTCTCTCGCGGCCTTCTTTACGTCGTACAACATAGCCGGGACGCGGTC
>JANODS010000228.1:0-2265 GCA_031412835.1 Acidobacteriota bacterium
GTGCGGCGCGGTCGCTGATGGGGCCGACGCGGGGGTGAGGAGGGGGAAGAGCTGCTGTTGGAGGACATTGGAGAACCGGGAGAGTTGTTCGGGGAGGCTGAGTTGCATGGGATATAAAGGGCGTAAAACGGGTGGTTTTGTGTTGTTTTACGTGCCCATTATACCCCGGTCGTTCCACCCTCACCGTCGTTTCATCCGCTTGGATGTAACTTCCTCGTAATACCTATCGTCCCATCGCTGCGACGACTGGAGCCAGTAAGTCACCCACCCGCATCATCCACCCAGTCATGGTCACCCGGCTGATCTCCTCGCGCGCGTCGCGCAGGCACATCGCGCTTCGCCGGTACAAAGGCAAGAGAGTCGCGCGGAGGACTTTCACCTCCGCGCGCTCCCAGAACCGTATGTGAACCTCTCAGCTCATACGGCTCCCAGCATTCAGCCCTTGTCCATCCGAAAGGAACCAATGAGCGAACAGATCCGGCATGTGCATTAGAACCCGGCCTACCAAAGGATTGACGCTGCCTAGTTAAGAGTTTTTCGTTACGCAGGCTCGCACGAGCCCCCTCTCAAGTTCATCAATTAGAAGTTCGGGCATTGCCCAATGTCGCTTGCCTGCCGCAAAACAATCGGGGCTTCGCCGCCGCCAGTCTCTTCCCAATTCCTCGACTTCGGCGGGCAAATCCGCTCAAACAATATAGCTATGGCTACAGGAATAAGGATCGGTGAATACGAGTCCTAACTCTCCTCGTCTCTCGACTCATAGCCAGTTTTAGACAAACCATCGACTCCACGGCGCGCGCCAATCGCGTCCCAGTATCTTGGCGGGTTCGCCCGTGATCCGTTCCGCGGCCCCGTCCCACTGAATCTTCCGGCCCAATTTAACGGCAAGGTTCCCGAGGTGAGAGGCGATCGTCGCGCGATGGCCGGTCAGAACAGTGGAACGCTGCTTCTCGATGCCGCGAATACATCTAACGAAGTGTTGGGCATGAAGCGAGGTGGCGTCGGTCGTATTCTTGCGCACAGGCGGCTCCTTGCCGCCTTCGAAGTAGACTTCGTAGCCGATGCGATCGCAAAATATCGTGCCCTTGTTACCGTAGTAGGCTTCGCCGTGGGGGCGATTCGTCTCTCCGCTCATGTTGTAATAGCGCTGGCCCGGCGTGCGACCAGGTGCCCCTTGGCCGTTCATCATGATTGCCTCGTAATTCAAGACAAAGCCGGGATACTCGTAGGTAACCTGAAGGACATCGGGGATCTCACCAACGCCCTGCATTCCATAACGGTTCGAGACCGCCGAGACCGTGCTCGGGATGTCGGACCCCATAATCTGATGGACCGTGTCGAAGCGGTGAGTGCCGTAGTCGGTGATGAAACCGCCGGAATAGTCGAAAAACCAGCGATAGGTACCGAGAAAGCGAGCTCGGTCGTAAGGGACGAGCGGCGCCGGGCCGCAGTAGAAGTCCCAATCGAGATCGTCCGGCTTGGTTAAGATGTCGAGCCCGCGCGGAATGATGGGGCGCAGATTGGAGTTGACCGCATTCCAGATTTTGACATATCGGACATCGCCAATCAGGCCTTCGGCGACCATCTTCTGGACCTCTTGATAATGGGTGGCGGACCGCTGCTGCGTGCCCGTAAGAAAGAGCGATTTGGCGGTGCCGACGGCTTGGACCATTGCCTGCTGCTCGCGGATATTGTGGCCGAGCGGCTTCTCGCAATAGACGTGTTTGCCGGCGCGGAGGGCTTCGATCGAAGTGATGGCGTGCCAGTGATCCGGGGTGCCAATGAGGACTGCATCGATATCTTTGTTCTCCAGAAGTTTTCGGAAATCGGTGTAGACCTGGCCGGAGGGGCCCATCGAAGCGCGGGCCTTTTCCGCGTTTGTTTTGTAGACATCGCAGAAGGCGACGAACTCTGTATTCGGCGCTTGGCGCATGAAGTTGCCTACGTATTGGCCGCGGCCGCCACAGCCGATAAGGCCGACGCGAACCCGTTCATTGGCGCCAAAGACGGCGGCGGCGCTGGCGGCGGATATTGAGAGAAAACTTCGGCGATCCATGGCACACACTATATCGAATCCGCCTCCCGAGCGGGTCCGAAACCTTTCGCCGTGTAGCGCCAAAGTGAAAAGTTCCTATTGACAGCCTTCAGGCTAAGGAATGGAACGAATCGCGATGAGTCAGCAGGAGCGGGATCGGTTGGAGTGGTTGAAGCAGGCGCGGGACAAGCGGCTCACGCAGTCGGTGGTGGCCGAGCGGATGGGAGTGA
>JANODS010000229.1:0-1375 GCA_031412835.1 Acidobacteriota bacterium
CTTGCCAGAGGAGGTCGGCAATGGGGGCGGCTTCGGTGGTGGAGCCGGTGGCGAGCATTTGGACGGAATCGGGGATGTCTTGAACCCGGATGGCGACGTCCCGGCATTCCGGGGGGCGGGTGAGGAGGAGGGGTTCGAGGAGGCGGACTTCGAGGAAGGTGGAATCAGCCTCTCCGCGGCAAAATGCGGACATGGCCTGATGGCGGTCGGGAAAGGTGATTTGGGGTGTGTTGGGATAGCGACGGGCGGCCTGTCCCCGCATGTAAGGGAGTTGACTAATGGCCATCTTCGTCGAGTTCCAATCGGGCTCGCCAGGGGCGCGATGAACGATGGCGTAGTAGTTTTGCATCCAGGGGTTGCCCATCTGGTAGCCCCATTCGGTGCCGGCGCGGACGGAGATGAGAGGCCAAAAATCGACGAGGCCGTTATCGAACGAATGCTTGGGCCCGATGGGAAGATTAAGCCATTCGAGCTTAATGCCTTTGCGGCGGGCGGCTTCGGAAAGGACGTCAACGGAGTAGCCTTGTGCACCAACGCCGGGGACCCAACGTTGATACGGGGGGGCGTTGTCGACGCCGATGCGATAGACGCGTTGATCGGCGCGGGGTGCCCAGGAGCAATGGGTGACCAGGGCGAAGGTCCCGATGACGACGATGCGGGTCAAGAAAGGGAAGGACCGGTGACGCTCAGGCATCTAAGGGGCTTATCGGCACAGACCCAGCATATCTGAGCCGAAGCCGGAGATGGTGGGCGGTCACGGATTCGAACCGTGGACCCCCTGCGTGTAAAGCAGGTGCTCTAACCGACTGAGCTAACCGCCCCCTTCCGTAATAGAATACGCTATTGGGGCCAGTTACGGCGACTTTCCGGAACGGGTCGGGAGCCGTTGCCGCGAATTTGGGGAAGTTTTCGACTCATGAGCAGACCGTTTACGCAAAAGTCCGCCGCGGTGCCGCTCTTGCTCGCTCTGATGGTCATCGGTGCGTTCTGGAAGCTGCTTACGAAGCAATACACGTGGATGGACCATCCGGACATGGCCGCGCAGATCTTGCCGTGGTTGCAATTTCAAGCATCGGCGTGGCATGCCGGAAACTGGTTTCCGCTGTGGGACCCCAACGTTTGGGGGGGACAGCCGTTGGTGGGCCAACTGGTGCCCGGCTCGACCTACCCGCTGAATTGGCCGCTGTTTCTGCTGCCGTTCGGATCCGATGGCCGCATTCAGTTGCTCTTTCTCAACGTTCAATTCATCTTCAGCCACATCCTGGCCGCGGTCTTTTGCTACTGGCTCTGTCGAGAGCTGAATCGTAGCCGCGGGGCGGCGGCGTTGGCGGCGCTGGCTTTCTCGCTCACCGGCATGGTTGGTAGCTGGGGCTGG
>JANODS010000230.1:0-9834 GCA_031412835.1 Acidobacteriota bacterium
GTCGATTCGCTATGGATCGACTCGCCTTCAAAGAAGAAAAACCCCGCCACGCTCGCCCGCGTCGCGTAAGGCTTCACGATCAGCGATATCAAATCCCGCGCTGGAAAATATTCGTCGAGCAAGGAAAGGTCTTCCGGCGCCAGATGCAAGCCGTCCCGCGTATGGCTCCGGTAGTAGCCCACAATCTCCGCCGAATCCGCCTGCAGGCGCTGAATCGTCTCGCTCCAAACCGCCAGATCGTTGGCCGACAGCAGATACGACGGACCCTGCGCGTGCTCACAGGGTACCGGCGCAAAGTCGAGAACCTGGACCACCGACTGGTCACCCATCTGGCCCCGAGTGCCTAACAACAATCCTCCCACCTCCGCACCACGACGCGGCACGGCGCCGAAGCCTTTCATCACTTCCAGGATCATCCGGTCGATCACATCGAATTGCAGTTGGATCGCAATCGGCTTTTGCGGCGGCTGCCAAGAATAGTACGGGACTTTAAGGGCGGTATCCAATCCGGGGTTCAAGTGTGTCAGCTCCTCACAGGGTAAATCTCTTCAAGTATAGTCAGGGAAGTGTCTGGAGTCTTGTATTTGATTGCAACGCCGATCGGCAACCTGGAAGATATGACCCTCCGCGGCATTCGGCTGCTGCGCGAGGTCGACGTCATCGCCTGTGAGGATACCCGTCATACCCAACGATTGCTGGACCATTTCGAGGTCAAAACCCCCTCGGTCAGCTATCACGAACATAATGAAACTTCCCGCGCCAACCAGTTGGTGGAACGGATTTTGGGCGGACAATCCGTCGCCGTCGTCAGCGACGCCGGAACTCCCTTGATCTCGGACCCCGGCTATCGCGTCGTCCAGGCCGCCCTCGAAGCCGGGATTACCGTCGTGCCCATTCCCGGTGCTTCCGCCGTGCTCACCGCCCTGGCCGGCTCCGGCCTCGCCACGGACGCCTTCTGCTACGCGGGCTTCCTCCCTCCCAAACAAGGGCAGCGCCGCAAAGCCCTTGAACAATGGGGTGCCATCGAAGCAACCCTCGTCTTTTACGAAGCCCCCCACCGTATCCTCGAATCGCTCGACGACATCGAAGCCGTCCTCGGAGACCGCTCCATCGTCGTCGCCCGAGAACTCACCAAGCTCCACGAAGAGTTCCTCCGCGGACGCGTCTCAGAAGTGAAAGCCACCCTCGCCCAAAGAGCCGTGCAAAAGGGCGAAATCACGCTCCTCATCTCGCGCGAAAAAGCTGCCACCGGGCTCGTCACTCCGGTCAAAGAAGCCGTCCGGCGATTGATCAGCGGCGGCGTTGATCGCATGGACGCCATCAAGCGCGTCGCCAAGGAACGCGGCCTGGCCAAACGCGAGGTCTACGACGAATTGGAGCGATAATTAAGGCTATATGCAAGGGTTCAGGAAGCTGACAGACCGAACATACGACGTCGCCGTCATCGGCGGCGGCATCATCGGCGCCGGCATCGCCCGCGACGCCGCCCTCCGCGGTCTCTCCGTCGCCCTCGTCGAAAAGGCGGACTTCGGCAGCGGCACCACTTCCGGCTCTACCCGCCTGATTCACGGCGGTCTACGCTACCTCGAAATGTACGATTTCGGCCTCGTGCGCATGGACCTGCGCGAACGGGAAATCCTTCTCCGTATCGCTCCGCATCTCGTCAAGCCCCTCGAATTCTTCATCCCGTTCTACGGCGCATCGCTCTGGTTTCGCCTTAAAATGCGCGTCGGCATGGCCCTCTACGATCTCCTTAGCTACGACAAATCGCTCCCCAACCACCGCATGCTGAGTGCCGAAGAAACGCTCGCCGAAGAACCCACCCTTCGCTCGAACGGCCTGCAAGGTGCCGCCGCCTACTTCGACGCTCAGGTCTCCCAGCCGGAACGGCTCTGCCTCGAAAACATCCTTGACGCCGAGCAACACGGAGCCGTCGTGGCCTCGTACACCGAGGTCGTCGACGCCCGGCGCGAGGGCGACCGGGTGGTCGGCCTCCTCCTTAAATCCACCGAAACCGGCGAAACCGGGGAGCTCAAAGCCAAGGTTTTCGTCAACGCCACCGGCGCCTGGTTCGACCGCGTTTCCCATCGAACCCACGGCCCCGGCAAACCTCGGCTTCGCACCACCAAAGGAATTCACATCACCTGCGAGCCCATGAACCGCAAAGCCAGCGTCCTGTTCTCTCCCATTGATGGACGCCTCTTCTTCGTCATCCCCCTCCTCGGCCAATGCTGGATCGGCACCACGGACACCGATTTCGAAGCCGACCCCAGCACCGTCCGAGCCGATGGAGACGATGTTGAGTACCTTCTTCGCTCCGTTGAACCCTTTTTCCCCAACGTCCGCAAACTCGCCATTTTTTCATCCAACGCCGGGGTCCGCGCCCTTGTCCGCCAGGACGGCTCCGCCTCGTCCGTCTCTCGGATGCATAAGATCGAGGAGACCCAGCCCGGCCTAATCTCCGTCCTTGGCGGAAAGATTACCGGCTACCGCGCTATCGCTGAAGAGGCGGTCGACGCCGTCTGCGCCAAGCTCGGAGAACGAACTCCCGGCCGTACCGATAAAGAGCCACTGCCCGGAGCCCTCGAACACGAGGAGCTGGATCTCGAAGGAACGGTCCATCGAGCCGTCGCCCAAGAGCACTGCTGGCATCTGGCCGACTTCCTTCTGCGCCGACAACCAGCGGCGTTCGCCGACGATCAAGGCCGCGGCCAAGCCCCGCTCGTCGCCGAGATGATGGGCAAAGAGCTAGGCTGGGACAGCGCTCAGCGCCAAGCCGAGATGGACCGCTTTGAGGCGGAGGCGGATCGAGCCCTGCTCTTCCGCCACCCATCGCCCACTCCTTAGAAGCGCACAGGCCGCGCAGGCACGGCACCAGCGGGCGAGGAACTCGCCCATCCTGCCGGGCCGAAGCGAGTCCGTTGTGCGCGTGTTCCTCAAAAGGCACCGAGCCAGGAATTCTGCTCCGGATCCATCATCGCTAACCCGTCAGTAATGGCCAATGCTCCATTGCCGCCGCGGGCTCTTCTTCCGTCGGGAGCGGGAATGACCTGACGCTAACCCTCAACGCCACCTTCACCAGCGCCTTCGGCGGCCGAAAGATCATTTATGCCGCCGCCCGCGATGCGGTCCTGGCGAACTCCGGCTGGCGAGTCGTCGGCATTAACTCCGTACCGCCTCTCCCCGCCACCTCTCCGGCGGTGCGTGCTTCTAAAGTTGGCCAATTTACGAGTCAAAGCCAGACCGGAACGTTTACCTTCTCGAGTAGCGCTGGTTTTGCCGATCTGGGTGTGTTGAACGGGCTCATCAATACGGCGCTGGACGGTCGCTCCGCTTGTTACTTTGCTTACGTCCGGGCCGCCAATGTCTTCTATTTAGTCGATGATATCGGCACTGGACTGTCCGCCGGGCTGACCCCAGGCAGCGTCCAAACCATTACTAACTCCCAATGCACCATCAACGGTACGGGAACCAGCGCGGTTCTCGCCGCCAACACCGTTACGCTGACCGTCAGCTACAGCATGAAGACACCCGCCTTCAGCGGGCCCAAGGTAGTTTGGGGAGCCTCCCGCACCAATGGAGACGTCGGCAACAGTGGCTGGCAAGCGGTCGCGAGTTGGCTCGTCCCGTAACAGCCAAGACAGAAAAGCGTTCGAGATCTCCCAGAGGCGCCACGCTGTACTAGCAAAATCTATCCCTCTCAATCGCCGCTGCATAACGGTCGCCTCACGTTGGGCGACATTGGCAAACAAGGGATTGGCTTCAATAGCCGAATTGAGTTGTATTCGTTCTATCCGCCTCCTCGCGAGCTAGGATATCTCGAAGTTGGATAACGAGCAGAGGCAAGTCGCGGCTTACAGTCGCCCATACAAAGGACGGCTCGACTTCGAAATACGCGTGGATGAGTCGATTTCGCATGCCAACGATATCCCGCCAAGGAACGCCGGGCTCCGCGTTCCTCAGTTCGAGGGACACCTTGCTCGCCGCTTCCCCAATGATTTCGATGTCCTTCATTACCGCCAAAAGCGAGACACGGGAACCTTCTTCCGCGATAAGCAACGCCTCTTCGGCCGCATCGAGCATATGGCGCAGACGGATCCGGTCAGCCGCGTTCATATTGTGGCAGCGCCGTCGCGACTACGGCCTGTCGGAAATAACGGCTTAGTTCTCCCGCCGTACGGAGATCCACCCTGCGGCCCAGTAATTCGGAGAGCCCTCGCTCCATGGAGGCCATCGTTAGCAAACTCGGCCGGGCATCCGCTTCGAACTCCACGAGAACATCGACGTCACTTTCCGGTCCAAATCGAGGGGTGAGCACGGAGCCGAACAACGACAGTTTCCGAATTTGATTTTGGCGGCAAAACGTCGCCAACAGATCCTCCGGCACGGTGATCGGCAGGGTTGTCATGAAAGTCGCTCCGCTTTCAGTATCCCATGGGTGTGGTTTGAAATGCTCCCACTGCGATCGGCGAGATGCGAGAGTTGCCATTGTAAGTTACACTTGCCGCCCTGTAAGATCGATTTATGACAGCCAAACGCTCTTCCCTGGTCGCCGATCTTGCCCGGCTGGGCGTCTCGTCGGCTGCCGTCCTGCGGCGTCAATGAGATTGTGCATGGCTTACTCGACGCCATCGAGCCAACGGGTCGCCCGCTGGCCTATGTCGATTCTATCGGCGACGCCGGATCGAGGAAAAGGCCGAACTGCTTGGCGTTTCGGATCTGTTAGAAAGCGACGCCTGCTGTCTTCGGTACAACCGACGGGCAAGGACAACCCGAAGGCAACGGTCAGACTTGCCGACGGTGGGCTGTCCGTCAGACAAACCGCCACCCGCCGGTTTTCCGGCTTCCCGACCTGTCCGCGATACTGCCGATCTACACCCACCGAACGCCGTCCTTTCTTGGGGGAACCGAGGTCATCGACGACCCAGGTCGGCCGACCCCAGGGGTGGAAGTGAGAATAGTCCGCTTACTGGCTTAGGCGGCTCGGTAGAATCTCGACGTTGCATCGCCGCGACTGCAAGGAAGCACCTTCGAGCCGAGTAGGAAAAGTTGACCCTTTAGCCGCTTTTTTGCCCTCCCCAGAACCTTCCTCACAAGGTGTTGAACTTTATTTTAACCCCGTAACTCGTTGAGTCCAATAGAATTCGTCTCTCGCCCGCCTGGTCATGGCCCCGAAAAGCTTGACACCCGTGTGTTAGATTTTGAATACAAGGTGCTCGTCTGCGTCGGCCTCCAATTGGGCCGCCGCGGGCAGCACCTGTTTCTATTTCTACAGGAGAAATTCCAGGTGAAAGAACTCACGGAAGAACAAAAAGTAAGTCGAGCCGAACGCGCCCGGCGCAACGGCGGAAAGAGCAGAGGTCCCGTCACACCAGACGGCAAATATCGCAGCTCCATGAATGCAATCGCAACCGGGGAACATGTCGAACTCCATAAAGAGGACTTACCCCCGTTTTTCGCCCTACTAACAACGGATGACCGGCATGCCTATGTCCGCTCCCATCAAAGTCACATGCGAAAGTTCCGGCCAGATTCCGAACTCGAACTCGGTCTGCTCCGCCGCATGGTCTGCGCCCTCTTTCAATATGATCGCTTCACCAGCCTATACACGGAAGCCTTGCAGCGAGACCTCGACCAGGTCCTGCGCGAGTATCCGTCCCTGACCATGGGCGAGCAGTTTCTCCAAGGCAACATTCGAATGGCCAAGCAAAAGGACTTTCTCCGCTACGTCGAACGCGGTCAGAAATTCCAGTTCGCCGCCTACAACGGCTTTATCAAAACGTTGCAACTGGTGCGCAAGGGGTTCCCGGTCGATCCACCGGAGCCGGTCGATATCAGCGCCGATACGAAGGAGATCGAAGATCCGGGTCCGGAGCCTGCCGTCGTCGCCCAGATCTTGGAAATGGCCGACCAGGCGAAAAAGGAACCCAGTTTCGTCCTCCCGCTCTATGTCGTCAACATGTTGAACAATAAGTATCTTATGAGCAAAGTGGCCCCGGATTACGACCTCGGCGATTTGCTCGACCGTTACGGGCTCGGTGAATTGCCCAAGGCGGCCTAGCCATGCGGCGTCCACCGCGAAGTTAAAACCCATTGGTTCGAATGGGCGCAACAGGCCCTCGGCTTCACAGCCGACCCCAAACAGGCCGAGATCCTCCGGTGCAACGATTCCCGGGTCGTCGTCGTCACTTCCCGGCAAGCTGGAAAGAGCACCATCGCCGGCTTGCGAGCGCTCCATCTCGCCTTGCGCCATCCCGGCTCGCTCATCATGATGACCGCCAAAGTGGCCGCCCAAGCCGGCGAATTGCTCCCCAAAATCGCCCATTTCGCCGCCGAACTCGGCTTCCGGCTCCGCTCCGATGGCTTCAACCCGCGGTCGCTCTTGCTTCCAAACGGCTCCCGTTTCGTCGCCCGGCCCGCCGTTCAGGAATCGTCGCGCGGCTATTCAGAACGAATGCAAGCCGCTGAAATTGATTAAATCGACACAGAGCTCCACACAGTCCGAGCGAGTAAAGGAGCTTTAACTATGGAGCCTGTCTCTCTTGGTCAATTCCATCTCGTCTACAACGCCTTTTCCTTCGCCATCGCAGTAATGGGCGCGGCCACAGCGTTCTTTTTCCTCAACCGGTCGCAGGTCGCGCCGGCATACAGGACGGCAATCACCATAACCGGTCTCGTGACGCTGATCGCGATGTACCACTACCTCCGAATCTTCGCTTCCTGGGAGGCTGCGTTTTCCGTGCTAGACGGTCAAATCAAGCCGACCGGAGTCGCCTTCAACGATGCCTATCGGTACGTTGATTGGCTACTCACCGTACCGCTGCTTTTGGTCGAGTTGATTCTTGTGATGCGTCTCTCCCCAGCCGAAACGATGGCCAAAGCCACGAAACTGGGTGCTTTGGCGGCAATCATGGTGCTGCTCGGTTACCCCGGAGAAATTTCCGGCGACAGCGGAACCCGCTGGCTCTGGTGGTCGCTCTCGATGGTGCCCTTCTTGATCATCATTTACGACCTCTTCGTTGGCCTCAGAGCGTCGATCGAATCCCAGCCGAAAGCGGCGCGCGGATTGGTGAACATAGCCCGGTGGGTCACCGTCCTCTCTTGGTGCTTCTACCCGGCTGTCTTTGTGTTGCCCATGCTCGGTATCTCAGGCGGCAACGCGACCACCGCGGTCCAGGTCGGCTATACAGTGGCCGACATCGTGGCCAAGGCAATGTTCGGCGTATTGATCTATATGATCGCCGCGCGGAAGTCGGAATCAGAACCGCAACATTAGGCGGGGTTGACGCGGGCTTCTGAAAAGAAGCCCGCAAAGGTGGAAATGTGCAGCCTCAATACGACGTTGTCATTCTTGGCGGTGGCTGCTCGGGGTTGAGTCTCGCCGTTCGTTTGGCTGAACTCGGCCAGCGGTCTCCGCGCACCTTGATCGTAGAGCAGCGATCGTCTTATACACATGATCGAACCTGGTGCTTCTGGGGCGATGGCGCAACCCGCCACCGCTCCTTGATCCAGCATCGGTGGTCCAGGATGACCGTCCGGAGCAATGCTGGCCAAGCCATCATCGATTGCGGCGATACCCCCTATCAAATGATTCCGGCCAAGGCCTTTTACCAGGATGCCGTCGACCGCCTTAGCGTCTGTCCGTCCACAGACCTCCAACTCGGTGTTCGGTTAACCCGCGAACCTACTAGCGTCGGAAGGCATTGGCAAATCGAAACCACCGCCGGTACCTGTTTCGCCAAGACCGTAATCGACACCCGCCCCAGCGGGCCGCCCGCCCAAGGTGACGCCACTCTCTGGCAATCCTTCTCCGGCCAGGAGATTGAGTGCGAAGAAGCCGTCTTTGACCCAGGCACCATCAACTTGATGGACTTCTCAACGGCGGATCCCTCCCGCATCCTCTTCACCTATGTCCTGCCCGTCTCAACCCACCGAGCTCTCGTTGAAGTAACCCAATTTGGACCCGTGCCGCTCACGGGCGAAGCCCTCGCAAGGGACTTAGCCCTTGCCATCTCTCGCCGTCGGCAAGGCTCCCGTTGTAGAACTCTCCGCGCCGAAGAAGGCGTCCTTCCCATGGGTCTGCATATGGCCCGTAAACCCTCGCAGCGAAACTACATCAAGGTCGGACTCACCGCCGGCGCGGCCCGGCCCTGCACTGGCTATGCTTTTCAACGGATCCAGCACTGGGCCGACCGTTGCGCGAAACGGCTAGCCGAAGGGCGCGCCGCGGTGGGCCACGCAGCAGACCCGCCCTTGTTGCGCGCGATGGATCATCTGTTTCTCTCCGTCCTGCGGGCTCATCCGGAAAAAGCCCCCGACATCTTCCTCTCGCTTTTCGCCAACACCCAAAGCGACCGCATGATTCGCTTCCTCAGTGGCCGTGGCCGCTTACCCGACTATTGGAACGTCATCGGTGCCCTGCCCATCCTACCGTTTTTGCAGCAAGTCCCCAAAGCCCTCTGGTGGCAGGAATCATGGCGTTGACCCGGGCCCTACAACTCCAAGGGTATGCCTTCGTTGCCCTAGCCTTCCTGGCTAGCCTTTTCAGCCTAACCGCCACCCGGCAGGACCCGCAAAGCGAACTCCTTCTCATGGGCGGACTCATCACGCTGTTGGGCGTGCCTCACGGCGCCGTCGACGGCCTCTACGCCCAGAGGCTGTATGGAGTCAAAAACCCCAAACAATGGTTGGCCTTCGTGGCGCTCTACCTCATCCCGGTCGGCCTCGTCATTTGCCTGTGGCAAGCCGCGCCGCTACTTTTCCTAACTGGCTTCCTGCTCATCTCGGTCGTTCATTTTTCAGGCGATCCCCAGCCCGGAACGCCCCTGCTCACCCGCATACTCTACGGCGGGGCCATCGTGGTGCTGCCCGTTCTATTCCATCCCGCCGAAGTGCAGCGCCTGTTCCACTTCCTCATCGGTACCGACCAAGCTACGCTTGTCGTTTCCGGGCTGCAACCGTTCGCCTGGCCCTGGCTCATCGCCCTCGTCATATCCGCTCAAATGGTTTGGCGCTCAAGCCGATTGACCGCCCTTGAACTTCTGGCGGTCGGTGCACTCGCGCTCGCCGCCCCGCCGCTCTGGGCCTTCACCATATTCTTCTGCGGTATGCATAGCACCCGGCATCTCTTACGAACCTTCGATTTCGCGGGCCGTCCCTCCACCCGCTCCCTTCTCCTGGCCGCGTCTCTGCCCATGTTGACCGTGGCGGTAATTGGCGGTGCCGGCTTGGCTTGGCCAGGATCGGTGTCCCTGGAGGCAAGACTGAGTCAGCTTGTTTTTGTAGGACTCGCCGCACTCACCGTACCGCACATGGCGCTCGTCGAGCGCGTCCGTTTCGCCGACTGGAAACCCTAAGTTCGACCCCGCCTAAAACTTCTTCTGTAGGCTCATATTCATCCCCGGAATCATCCCCGGCATCTGCACCGGCGATTGCCCCGGCTGCAACCCAGGTATCTGCGGTCGCCCGCCCACCTGCCCCGCCGCCCCACCTAACCCCGCTTCCTTCGCCGGATCGTACACAAACTCCCACTCTTTGTAGTTCGTCTTCTCGTTGTAGATCTTGATCCCTTCCCGGTCCACTTTGCTCGCAAATCCAATGATCCCCGCCCCCAACCCCTGACTCTGCTGCGCGCCCATCGCCGCCGCCAAACCCTGCGGATTCGGCGTCGTCAAAAGCTTCTGGATCATGTTCATCGCCGGATTCGTGTTGATCCCATTCGGCGTCTGCCCCGTCATCGGGCCCGTTAACGGCGGCCCGAAACTCGTCGAACCACTCCCCGGTAAGCGCAGCGAACCATTGTTCGCCGGAGTGGCCGAAAAGCTTCCCCCGCCC
>JANODS010000231.1:0-1997 GCA_031412835.1 Acidobacteriota bacterium
GAGTTGAGTTCGCAGTTTCGTCGAGTCGGCGACGAGTTCGGCGGGGTCGCCCTCGCGGCGGTCGCCGAACGAATGGGGCACCGGTTTGCCGGTTACCTTCTCGACCGCGACGAGCATGTCGCGGACAGAGAAGCCGCTGCCAGTGCCGACGTTGAAGGCCTCGCTCGCGCCGCCGGCCAGCAGATGGTCGATGGCCACGATGTGCGCCTTGGCAAGATCGTCGACGTGGATATAGTCGCGGATGCAGGTGCCGTCCGGCGTCGGGTAGTCGGTGCCGAAGATCGTCATCGGCTGGCCGGTAACGACCGCCTTGAGCATCAGGGGGATGAGATGGGTCTCCGGAACATGCCGCTCGCTCAAGCCCGCCGCCGGGTTGGCCCCGCAAGCGTTGAAGTAGCGCAGCTTCACGCTGCGCAGGCCCTTGAGTTGGTCGAGCCAAGCGAGGACCCGTTCCACCATCACCTTCGTCTCGCCGTAAGCGTTGACCGGCTGAATCGCCGCCGTCTCCGGAATCGGCGTGCTCACGGGGTTGCCGTAGACAGCGGCGGTGGACGAGAAAACGAGCTTGTCGACGCCCGCCTGCCCCATCGCGGTGAACAGCGAGATACTGCCCGACACGTTGTTCGTGAAGTACTTCTCCGGCTCTTTGGAGGACTCGCCGACGGCGATGAAGGAAGCGAAATGGATCACCGCTTCGATCTTCTGGCGGACGAGAAGTTGCCGCACCTGCTCGGTCTCAAACAGCGAGCAGATGTGAAGGTGGCCTTCGGGGACAGCGTCGCGAAAACCGGTCGAAAGGTCATCAAGAACGGTGACCGTATAGCCCCGTTTGAGCAGTTGATGGACGGTGTGGGAGCCGATGTAGCCGGCCCCTCCTGTAACTAGGATGTTCGGCATGAGAAAGTTTCAGTATGGCAGACACGAATAACGGCGCTGGACTCTTCCTCGATAGCTTGGAGACGTTGGGGATCGACCGCATCTTTACGCTGGTCGGAGACCACTTGAACGAATTGCTTTCGCAGGCTGGCGCACGCGGAGTGGAGATTGTGCACATGCGGCACGAGGCGGCGGTGGTCCACGCGGCGGACGCGTGGGCACGGTGCACGCGGCGGCCAGCGCTGTCCTTGGTCACCGGTGGCCCTGGGCATACGAACTCGTTGACGGGTCTGGCCACCGCGCAGTCCAACGGAACGCCCGTGATTGCCGTCAGCGGAGCGCCCGCCCAACTGATGCGGCATCGCGTGGTCTTCCAGGATCTGGACCAAGCCGGCATGGCCGCGCCGGCGGCGAAGTGGACGCACACCGTCACGTCAGCGGCGCAGATTCCGTTCGCGCTGGGCAAGGCGTACGCGGAGGCGTCAACAGGCCGGAAGGGCGTCGCGCATTTGACGATTCCGGTGGACTGCTTCCGCGGGTCCGGAGCGGGAAACCTCGTTGTGCCTCGGGTCGCCTCGTTGTCTGGCGTGCCCGACGTTAGTGCCGCGATGAAGCTGTTGCGGGCCGCCAAGCGACCGGTGGTGATCGGCGGGAGCGGATTATGGTGGGCCGATGCCGGCGTCGCCCTGCGCGTGTTTATTGAACGGACGGGGCTGCCCTACTACGACGTGACGATGGCCCGGGGCATGATGCCCAGCCGGGGCTACGCCGACCCCGCGCTGAACAAGATGGCGCCGGAGGTGTTCCGCGAGGCGGACCTGGTGCTCGTGCTGGGCAAGCGGATCGACTATCGGCTGGCGATGGGTGGAGCGCGGCTGTTCTCGCCAACCGCGAAATTCGTGCAGGTGGATGTCCATGCGCCCGAGTTGGGCGCGAATCGGGAATTGGCGTTGGGCCTGTGCGCCGACGTGCGACTGGTGCTGAAGGCACTGAATTTGAAGATCGGTAAATGGAAAGCGCCGGATTGGGTCGCGCCGTCGACTTGGCCGGCGGAGTTGGACGCGCTGGCGGCGGGGCGGGCTGGGGACCGCGTAATGCACCCGGCTTCGTTCTTCGCCGAG
>JANODS010000232.1:0-6127 GCA_031412835.1 Acidobacteriota bacterium
TCGGAGCCATGATCGTCGGCAGGGAGACGCGCGGTGTCTGCTCGCGAAGGAGTTCCTGAATCGCCTCTTCGGTTTCGGTATAGGCCCCTTCGCCGAAGTGGGCGTAGCGCATGTAGCCCTGGGGATCGATGAGATATTTGGTAGGCCAGTAACGGTTGGCGAAAAGCTTCCAAACGGCGTAATCGTTATCGAGCATCACCGGGTACTCGATGCCGAATTCGGCTATGCCGCGTTCGATGACTTCGGGGGCTTTCGAGAAGTAAAACTCGGGAGCGTGAATCCCGATGACGTTTAAGCCAAGGTCGCGATATCGCCGATGCCATGCCGTAACATACGGTAAGGTGCGAATACAGTTGACGCAGGTGAAATCCCAAAAATCGAGCAGCACAACGCTGCCGCGCAACTGCCGCAGGGTGAGGGGCGGCGAGTTGAGCCACACGGCCCCAATTTCGGGCGCGTGTACGCTTTGAGGGTCAATTCGCATTAAGCTGGTAGGGTAAAACCTTAATAGTATCTCATGTATAGTACTCGCCTTCTAAAACATTTTCAGTCGCCGTGCTTCGTAGGAGTACTCCCAATTCCGGCGGTAACAGTACGCGTTGAGAACCCAGTATGTGGAGATATTCTCCAGTTGTCGGTGGCGTGGGAGGGGGATTTGGCGCGAGAGGCCGCGTTTCAAACCAAGGGTTGCACGGCGTCGATTGCCGCGGGTTCGGCCTTGGCAGAGTGGGTTACGGGTAAGACTCGGGCCCAGTTGGCGGCGTTCACTCCGGCGGTGATTGAGCTGGCGTTAGATGGGTTACCGAACGAATCGAAGCATGCCGCCGTGTTGTGTGCGGACGCGGTGAAAGCGTTGCTGAAGGCCTAGTACTTTTTCTTCTTTTTGCGGGGCGGACGGGGCTCGTGGAGGCTGAAATTCAGCTTCCGGTCGACCGCATCGACCCGTTCGAGGACGACGCGGATGGGATCTCCGATGGAAAACTGGCGGCGGGTGTGATCGCCGATGAGGCGGCGGGAGCCTTCGAGGAAGCGGAAACGGTCGCCGGGGAGGTTGTCGATGGGGAGTAGGCCTTCGATGAACAGGTCGGCCAATTCCACGAACATGCCGGATTTGGTGATAGAGATGATGATGCCGGCGAAGTCTTCGCCGACGCGATCAATCATGAATTGCACCTTCTTCCATTCGACGAGTTCGCGTTCTGCTTCGCCGGCGCGGCGTTCGGTGAACGAGCAATCGGTGGAGATCTCTTCGAGTTGCTCTTCGTTCCAAACTTCGCCGAGGCCATCGAAAAGGCCGCCGAGGATGCGGTGGACCATGAGGTCGGGGTAACGACGGATGGGGGACGTGAAATGGGTGTAAGTCTTCGAGGCGAGCGCGAAGTGTCCGACGTTTTCGTGCGAGTAGCGGGCTTGTTTGAGCGAGCGCAGCATGAGGTAGCTGAGGATGCGTTCCTCGGGTGTCCCTTCGAGCTTGGCGACTAACTTCTGATAGGCGCGCGAGGTGATTTGGACGCGTTCATCGGGCAACACAATATCGCGGCGGCCTTTGCGGCCATCGCGATGGCGGTCGACGACTTTGTGCTTCTTGACGGGCAGGGCAGGGAAGCCGAGGGAGAAGCCGAACTGGGCGGCGATCTCTTCAAAATCGGCGACTTTCTTGAAGTCGGGCGTTTCGTGGATGCGGTAGATGCCGGCGATTCCAGCTGCCTCAATGTGGGCGGCGACGGCTTCGTTAGCCGCGAGCATGAACTCTTCGATAAGGCGGTGGGCGATGTTGCGGGGGGCGCGGGTGACGCCGACCATGAGGCCGTTCTGGTCGAACTCGATGAGCGGTTCCGGCAGATCGAAATCGATTGAACCGCGTTTGACGCGCTTGCGGTTCAAGACGAGTGCCAGCGCCTGCATGTTTTCAAAATGCGGGACCAGGGCGGCGTATTGGGTTCGTTCGGCTTGGTCGCCTTCGAGGATCTTGTGGACGGCGGTGTAGGTCATCCGCGCGGCGGAGCGGATGACGCCTCGATGGAACGATTGCGCGACGACGTCGCCGGTGCGATCAAGTTCGAGTTCGGCCGAAAGAACGAGGCGGTCTTCGTGGGGCACGAGCGAGCAGAGGTTGGTGGAAAGCTCGTGGGGGAGCATAGGCACGGCGCGGTCAGGGAAGTAGACGCTGGTGCCGCGGAAGAGGGCTTCCTTGTCGATGGAGGTGCCGGGTTGAACGTAGAAGCTGACGTCGGCGATGTGGACGTCGAGCTTCCAATGGCCGTTGGGCAGGGGCTCGACGTAGATGGCGTCGTCGAAGTCCCGAGCGGTTTCGCCGTCGATGGTGACGATGGGGAGATGGCGATAATCGCGCCGCCGGGCGAGTTCTTCGGTGGGGATAACTGGGGAGATGGAGCGGGCTTGTTCGAGCACGCTGTCGGGGAAATGGTGGGGCAGGTGGTGCTTGCGGATGGTGATTTCGACGTCGAGGCCGAAGTCGCCGATCTGGCCGAGGACTTCGATGACGCGACCGACCCCGTCGCTGTCATCGGAGGGGAATTCGAGGATTTCGATGTCGACGATAGCGTGGTCGAGTTCGGCGGCGTTGCGGTAATCGCGCGGGACGGCGCCGGTGCGGTCGGGGGCGGTGGAGCGGGGGATTTCGTAGCCATCGGGGATGTAGATCCACTGCTGAATCCGGTCGTCGTGGGGCTTGACCCAGTTGCCGTGGTTACGGACGCGGAACTCTCCGACGACGGTGGCATGGGCGCGGCCAAGAATCTGGATGATCTGGCCTTCGGCTTTCCCCTCGCGACCGATCTGACCGATTTGGACCAGGACGCGGTCTCCGTGCATGGCGGCGGCGGCTTGCTTCGGAGGGATGAAGATATCGCCTTCCAGCCCTTCGATTTTGTGGGCCGGGGTGACGAAGCCGAAGCCGTCGCGATGGACGCTGAGACGGCCGGTGGCGAACTCGCGGCTGCCTTTGGCGACGATGTACTGGCCGGTGCGGAACTCGATTACGTCGCCCTTTTGCGTCAGGCGGAGCAGCGTCGCTTCGAGGCCTTCGCGCTGGTCTCCGCGGGCGGAAAGTTCGCGGACGAGATTCTTGAAGCTGGCCTTGCCATGGGGCAGGCGTTCGATGCGGCTGAGCACTTCGCGGTCAGACAGGTAGAATGAGGGAGTTTCCAAAACGTATGATCCTTGTTAATGTTCCCATCTTATTTCCCGACGGTGCCAATGTCATCGTTGGCCAGAGCCATTTCATCAAGACCGTGGAGGATTTGTACGAAGCGATCGTGAATACGAATCCGGCGATGAAGTTCGGGATCGCCTTCAATGAAGCGTCCGGCCCGTGCTTGACGCGGCATGATGGCAACGACCCGGAACTGATCGCTTGCGCGGTGGAAAACGCGCAGCGGGTTGCGGCCGGGCACCTCTTCGTGATCGTGCTGCGAGGCGGCTTTCCGATCAATATTTTGGGTCGTATCAAGGATGTTCCCGAGGTGGTGAACGTGTTTTGCGCGACGGCGAATCCGGTCGCGTTGATTGTGGCCGAGAGCGAGACTGGACGGGGCGTACTGGGCGTGATCGACGGCCAGAGCCCAAAGGGCGTGGAGACGGCCGAAGACGTGGTGGCGCGGCAGGATTTTCTGCGCAAGATAGGGTACAAACGATGATCAAGAGCGTGGAAGAACTGGAAAATGTGCTGTCGCAGCCGAGCGAGGCGGACGTGGAGGCGATGGGTCGGCTGCGTGGGGATTTGATGATTCTGGGCGTGGGCGGGAAGATGGGCCCAACGCTGGCGATGCGCGCTCGACGGGCGATGGACGAAGCTGGTGTGAAGGGGCGGGTCTATGGCGTGGCGCGGTTTTCGGACCTCGATACGCGGGACCGTTTGGCGGCGGCCGGCGTCGAATGCCTGCAAGCGGATCTGCTCGACCGGGCGCAGGTAGAGGCGTTGCCGGAGTGCGAATTTGTGATCCATGCGGCGGGGCGGAAGTTCGGTTCGGCGACCGATCCGGCGTTGACGTGGGCGATGAATGTGTTGGTCCCGGCGATTGTCTGCGAACGGTTTCGGAGTTCGCGGATCGTGGCGTTTTCGAGCGGCAACGTTTATCCGTTTACGCGATACGGGGCGGCGGAAGGCGATGCCGCGGTTCCGGTGGGGGAGTACGCCTGGACAGGCTTGGGGCGGGAGCGGATGTTCGAATATCACGCGCGGGTGCAGCAGACGCCCGTGGTTCTGCTGCGGCTGAACTATGCGCAAGATTTGCGGTACGGAGTGCTGTTGGAGATTGGGACGAAAGTGTTCGAGCGGCAACCGGTGGACGTGACGATGGGGGCGGTGAATGCGATTTGGCAGGGTGATGCGAACTCGGTAGCGTTGCGGGCGTTTCCGATGGCCGCTTCGCCGGCGGTAGTGCTGAATTTGGCCGGGCCGGAGACGCTGGGCGTGCGCGCGGTTGCGAACGCATTTGGGCGGCACTTCGGGGTGACCCCGGAGTTTGTCGGGGAGGAAGCAGCGGACGCTTTGTTGAACGACGCGGGCAAGTGCCATCGGTTGTTTGGGTACCCCAGTGTGACGCCGGACGAGATGATCGAATGGCTGGCGCGGTGGATCGGCATGGGCGGGCCGACGCTTTCGAAGCCGACCGGATTCATGACGCGGGATGGGCGGTTTTAGATGGACGGATTGGCTTCGTTCCGTAAAGGCGGGGTGATTCCGGCGCATCCGTTGGCGTTGACGGCGGAGCGGAAGCTGGATGAACGGAGGCAGCGGGCGTTGACGCGGTATTACGTGGCGGCGGGGGCGAGTGGGGTGGCGGTGGGGGTGCATACGACGCAGTTCGCAATCCGCGAGGCGGGCTTGCTGCGGCCGGTGCTGGAGTTGGCCCGGGAAGAGATGGAGAGCGTCGTGCGGATTGGCGGGGTGTGCGGGCCGACCAAGCAGGCGGTGCGAGAGGCGACGCTGCTGCGCGATTTGGGTTATCACGCCGGCCTGCTGAGCTTGGCGGCGCTGGCGAATGCGAACAACCGCAAGTTACTTGAACATGTTCAAGAAGTGGCGCGGGTGTTGCCGGTGGTGGGGTTTTACTTGCAGCCGGCGGTGGGGGGCCGCGTGCTGCCGTTCGCGTTTTGGCGGCAGTTTGTGGAGATTGAGAACGTGGTGGGGATCAAGATTGCGCCGTTCAATCGTTATCAAACGATTGACGTGATGCGGGCGGTGGCCGAGAGCGGGCGGGACATTGCACTGTATACGGGCAATGATGACAACATCGTGCTGGACCTGCTGAGCGACTATCAGGGCGGGGGGTTTGTGGGTGGGCTGCTGGGTCATTGGTCGGTGTGGACGAAGCGGGCGGTGGAAATGCAGGCGGGGATTTGGACGCATCGGGATCCGTTGCGATTTAACATGGAAGTGACCGATTCGAACGCGGCGTTCTTCGATGCGGCTAATGGATTTCATGGCTGTATTGCAGGGCTGCACGAGGTTTTGCGGCGGCAGGGATTGCTGGAAGGGCTGTGGTGTCTGGACCCGAACGAGGGCCTATCGCCGGGGCAGATGGCGGAAATTGACCGGGTCTACGCGGCCTATCCTCATCTGAACGACGACGCGTTTGTCGAGGCCCATCGCGACGTGTGGCTGCGCTAGTAGAATAGCTCTTATGTCAGACTCTACGATTGATCGACAGCTCGGGTTTAACACCCGGAGCCTTCATGCCGGATACTCGCCGGACCCCACTACGGGTGCGCGAGCGGTGCCGCTGTATCAGACCACTTCGTTTGTGTTCAAAGACTCCGACCATGCGGCGCGGTTGTTCGGCCTGCAGGAGTTTGGGAACATTTATACCCGGATCATGAATCCGACGACAGACGTGCTGGAGCAGCGCGTGGCTTCGCTCGAAGGCGGCGTGGCGGCGTTGGCGGTGGCCAGCGGCCAGGCGGCGCAGTTTTTGGCGTTGACGAGTTTGATGGAAGCGGGGGACCATTTAGTGAGTTCGAGCACGCTCTACGGCGGCACATACACGCAGTTCGACGTGACGTTTCGGCGCATGGGGATCAGCGTGACGTTTGTGGACCCGGACAACCCGGAGAACTTCCGAAAAGCGATTACGCCGAAGACGAAGGCGATTTATGGCGAGAC
>JANODS010000233.1:0-12926 GCA_031412835.1 Acidobacteriota bacterium
TTGGTGGTGGCGGTGGGGGCGGGAGTGGGGATGGTGGTGGCTCGGCTGGGGAGTTTGTTGACGGGGACGAGGGAAGTTGATTTGGCGGTTTGGGGCGGGGCGGGGTTGTTCTTGTTAGCGTTGGCGGCGGTGAGCATTTGGGTGGCGACGCGGCGATTGCAAGGGATTGATGTGGTGATGACGCTGCGGGGAGAGTAGATAGGAGGCGATTATAGGATTCATGGTTTTCTGGCAATGGAGCGGTGAAGAATCAGATCGTTGTTTCCTTTTTGCTCCTTTCCAGCATGATCGGCGCGGCACCTCCGAAGAACGCAGTAGGTGCCTTGGACTCGAGGGATGAGTCATTGGCAGAGTTAGTTGTTTTCGGGGTGGCCGGAGGGCCAGGTGGAATCCTTGACCGGGGCGAAGTCGGCGAGGACCGCCGCTAGCAGTTCGGGGTCGAGGGGTTCGTTTGCCGCGGCGATGGAATCCTGGACTTCAGCCAGAGTGGCCATGCCGGAGACGGTGCTAGCGATCCGCGGATTCGCCATGGAGTACTGCAAGGAGAGCTTGGCTAAACTCACTCCCTTGGCGCTCCATTTGGCCACGACCTCCGCCACGAATGCTTTAAGTGGGGCTGGCGCGGGATGCCATGGCTGGGGGCCTTTCTCGCTGAGCATGCCCAAGACTACCGGGGAGGCATTCATGACGCCGATGCCGTTCGCAGCGGCGAGGGGGAGGAGGCGGGTGAGCGTTGTGTCGATCAGGGAGAAGTGGGTGTAGCTGATGATGGTATCGATCGAAAAGCGCGGGATTACGTAGTCGAAGATCTTCAGAGGCAGGCCCGTGACACCGATGTAGCCGACCTTACCCGATTGTTTGATCTTCGCAATGGCGGGCAAGGCTTCGTTGACGATTTGCTCCAGCGAGCCGAATTCGATGTCGTGAATTTGGAACACGTCAATGTAATCGATGCCGAGACGCCGTAGGCTTTCGTCGACGCTGCGGGTGAGGCGGTCGGCGGAGAAATCGAAATCCGCATCGCCGTAGCGGCCGCACTTGGTGGCCATAATGTATTGGTCGCGCGGGACGCCGGCTAGGGCTTGGCCGAGAACGGTCTCGGAACGGGTGACGCCGTAGAAGGGGGAGGTGTCGATGAGGTTGATGCCTTGATCGAGGGCGCCGCGGACGATGCGAACGACGTTGTCGTACGTGATTTCGCCGTAGCCGCCGCCGAGTTGTGCGCCGCCGAGGGCGAGTTTCGAGACTTGCAGACCGGTGGAGCCGAGAGGACGATATTCCATCTCCCTATTATCTGATCCAGACGGCGGCGCCCAGGGGGGAATCGGGACGGTCTGCGAGAGTATAGGGGTATGCTGCCGTTGATTCTAGATTTGTTTCGTTACCAGTGTTGGGCCGACGCCAAGCTATTACTGGCGGTGCGGGCGCAGTCGGGAGCGGCGGAGGACCCGCAGTTGCTTGGGACGCTGCACCATACGGTGATGGTGCAACGGTTTTTTCTGGCAAAGTTTTTGGACGAGCCATTCGCTATCGACGCCGAACAGTTGGTGCCAAGTTCGTTCGAGGATTTGGTTTCGGCTTATCGGCGGACAGAGGCGGCGTTGGCTGACTTTGTGGGGAGTCTGGAGGACACCGATTTGGGGGAGCGAAGGATTTCGATTCAGTTCGCCTCAGAAGCTCTACCGACGCTGGGGGAGGCCTTGACCCAGGTGGTGTTGCACGGCCAGAACCATCGGGGGCAGTGCCTGCGTCGTTTGCGGGAGTTGGGGGCGACGCCACCTACGATTGACTACATCGTCTGGTCGATTGGGCGGCCTGGGCCCGATTGGGGAGTGGCCCGCGAACTCTGAATTTACGGTCGGGGTTGGGAGCGCATATCATCAAGAAGCATATGCTTTTGAAACTTCCTTGTTTGGCCCTGGTGGCTTTGGGATCCTTTGGACTCGTTTGGGGGCAGAATGGGCCGGAGACGGCGATTCGCGGGACTAAGGAGTTCAGCAAGCGCGTCGTGATTTCGGGGCTGGCGGGGCCTTGGGAGGTTACCTGGGGGCCGGACGGGAAGCTTTGGGTGACTGAGCGGACCGGGAAGCGGGTGACGCGGGTTGACCCCGCGACGGGCGCGAAGACGGTCGCGATTACGATTAACGAAGTGTCGGCTCCAGGCGGACAGGACGGGCTGCTGGGGATGGCGCTGCACCCGGAACTTTTGAAAGGCACGGGGAATGATTTTGTCTATGTCGCCTACACTTATGTGGACGAGGCCAAGGGGCCGGACCCGAGCGTGAAGGATTTGAAGAGCCGGTACCGGTTTCTGTACGCGAAGATTTTGCGGCTGCAATATGACCCAGGGAAGGGGACGCTCGGCGAACCGATGACGGTGATTTCGGGGTTGCCGGCGGGGAATGACCACGTGGCGGGGCGGCTGAAGTTTGGCCCGGATAAGAAGTTGTATTTGACGCTAGGCGACCAAGGGAATAATCAGTTGGGGAATGTCTGTTTGGCGGTGGAGGCACAACGGTTGCCGACACAGCAGGAACTGGCGGCGAAGGATTTCGTTTCGTATGTGGGGAAGTCGCTGCGGATTAATTTGGACGGGTCGGTGCCGAAGGATAATCCGAAGCTGAATGGCGTGGTGAGCCATGTGTTTACGTATGGCCATCGGAATCCGCAGGGGATCGATTTTGGGCCGGACGGGACGCTGTATGAGTCCGAACAGGGGCCGAAGACGGATGACGAGGTGAACATCCTGAAGAAGGGTTCGAACTATGGATGGCCGAATGTGGCGGGCTTCCGGGATGGGAATGGATTTGAGTATGCGCGTTGGGCGGAGGCGAAGACGCCGTGCTCGCAGTTGCGATTCAGTGATTTAGCGATTCATCCTTCGGTGCCGCGGGAGCCGGAGTCGGCGTTCAAGCCAAAGATGCAAAATCCGCTGGCTACTTTGTTCACGGTGCCGACGGGGTTCAATTTTGCCGATCCAAAGTGCAAGGGGATCGACTTCATTTGCTGGCCGACGGTGGCGGTTTCGAGCGTGGAGCATTATCAATCGAAAGGGACCGGGGTGAAGGGTTGGGATCGGGTATTGCTCGTGACGGCGTTGAAGCGGGGGTCGCTGTATGTGGTGCCGTTGAAGGCGGATGGGAAGTCAGCCGCGGGGTTTATTTCGCGGTTTTTCCAATCGGAGAATCGGTTTCGGGATACGGCGGTGAGCCCGGACGGAAAGACGATTTTTGTGGCGACGGATCCGGGTGGTTTGGCGGGGACGATGGCGGGGGGGACGACGACGAAAATGGAGAATCCGGGGGCGATTTTGGCGTTCACTTATGTGGGCGAGGGGACCGGGGCGGCACCGGAGGAGAGGCGACCAGTGAGCGAGGTGAAGGAAGAGGGGCCGAAGGTGGTGGCGGGGGGAATTGCGCCGCAGTTTACAGCGGCGCAGAGCTTGGCGGGGAAGACGGCGTACAATTCCAACTGCGCGGTTTGCCACGGGAGCACGATGACGAACGGGACGTTTGGGACGCCGTTGGCGGGGGAGTACTTCAAGAGTAAGTGGTTTGGACGGACGGTGCAGGCGTTTTATGATAAGGCCCGGAAGACGATGCCGCCGGCGGCTCCGGATTCTTTATCTGGTGATACTTATTCCGACATTGTGGCTTACATTTTTGAGTTAAATGGATTCAAGGCTGGTGAGAGTAAGTTGGCGGCCGGGGGTGAGGGGCTGGAAAAGATGACGATTCGGTGAGGCGTAACAGTTTGGGGTTGGTAGTCCTCTCTCTTATTTGAGAGTTGCCGGAAACGGCTAGGACTAGTGAATGGCTTCTTTGCGACGCGCAGCGGGGAAACCGCGAGTTTCCCGTTATATTTTAGGATTTTATCGGAGTGAGGAGCACGGTGTTGACGCGCTGGGCGAGGCGAGGACGAGTGGCTTTCGTCGTTCGGGGGTAATCCACCGGTCATTGAACGGGGATTTGACGTATTCGCATTTGGGAACGGGTCCGCGGGAGAGGGGCGCTTTCGGGGCGGGGGTGGCGCTGCTCTTGTTGGTTGGGGCTCTGGCATTGGGATTGAGCGAATGGGTGATGGCGCTGGCGGTGGCGATGGGGTTTTCGATGGGGTGGTTTGGTACCCGGTGGTTAGGGCTGGGATTGCGTAGCGGAGCGTTACGGGGCCTTCGGGGACTGGTGCTACCGGGCGAGAGCTTGGTGGTGGTGGAGACGACTGAGGGGCGGGCAGCGGATGTGATTGCGGTGCTGCGGCGTACGGGCCATCCGTCGGTATTTGCGATGCGACCGGGAACCGGATTTACGACGGCGGCGACGGAGACGAGGATTCGGCGGGAGCCTGCGAATGTGGCGAGTTTGGGGGAGTGCGCGACGGAGTTGGCGACGGGTCACGAGTTGGAGGAGGGTACGCGATCGCGGTCGCTCCTGCCGCTCTTGCGGGAATGCGAGTCGGATATCGAACGATCACGAGCGGACTTGGCGGAGGCGGCCCGGCTTGAGTATGGGGTATCGCCGGCGGCGGAGTGGTTGCTGGACAACTCGTATTTGATTCGTTCAAACATCGCGGATATTCGGCATAGTTTGCCGGATAATCACAACAAGATTCTGCCGGTGTTGAAGGATGATCGCTGTGAGGTGCGGCTGCGGGTATATCATTTGGCGGCGGAGCTGATTGATGGAACGGAGCATCGGCTGACGGAGGAGAGGATCGTCAATTTTCTGAACGGGTATCAATTACGGTCTCCACTGACGATCGCTGAGTTGTGGGTATTTCCACTGATGTTGCGGCTGGTGCTGGCGGAGCGGTTGCGTCGGCTAACGGAGTTAGCGAGTTTGCGGCAGCACGAGAAGGAGTCCGCTGATTTCTGGGCGGACCGATTTCTGAACGCGGCGGAGCGGACGCCGCTCGAGTTCAACGAGATGGTTGCGGAGCTGGGGCGGCGGGGCGAAACGATTACTCCGCACTTCATAGAGCGGCTGGGGGAGCAACTGCACCAGGAGGAGACGGCGTTGGTGCCGATTCAGAACTGGATTCAGGAGACGACGGGGCAGCGGTTGGTGGATGTGATTCGGCGGGAGCAGGCCGATGAGGCCAGCGATTTGATGTTGATTGCGGGGGCAATTGGGAGTTTGCGGGAGCTGTCGGAGTTGCAGTATCCGAAGATTGTGGAATCGGTGAGCCGGATGGAGCAGATTCTGCAGGAGGATCCGGCGGGGATTCATGGGCGCAGCGATTTTGCGACGCGGGATCGTTGTCGGCAGGTGGTGGAGACGGTGGCGCGCCATTCGAAGGCCTCGGAGCGTGAGGTGGCGCGAGAAGCGATTAAATTGGCGGGGGCCGGGGAGGAGGGCACCAGCAAAGGGTGCGTGGGTTACTACCTGTTGGATGCGGGGAAGGAGGAGTTGGAGGCGCGGCTAGAGTGTCGAGTTACTTGGCGCGAGGGGCGGCTGCGGTTTCTGCGCCGGTATCCGACGGCCGTCTATATCGGGAGTTTGGTGGCTCTGACGACGGGACTATCGACGGCGTTTGGCGCGGTGGCGTATCATGCGGGGTTGGCGTCAGAGGGGGTTCTGTTGTTGCTGGGGGCGTTGGCGTTGTTTCCAGCCAGTGAGCTGGCGACTTATATCCTTCACTTGGTTCTGACAAGCACTCTGCCGCCGGGGGTGTTGCCGAAGATGTCGTTTGAGAAGGGCATTCCGGAGGACTGCCGAACGCTCGTGGTTGTGCCGATGATGTTACTCACTCCGGACTCGATTCAAGGGGAGGTGGACAAGTTAGAGGTACGGTATTTTTCGAATCCGGAGGAGAACATTTGGTATTCGCTACTGTCGGATTTCACCGATGCGAAGGAACGGGAGATGCCGGAGGACGACGGGCTGCTGGGACTGGCGATTAAGCTGGTGGAGCAGTTGAATGCGCGGCACGGGGGCGGTCGATTTCTCTTGTTCCATCGGGAGCGCGTTTGGTGTGAGACGGAAGACCGTTGGATGGGATGGGAGCGGAAGCGAGGGAAGCTGGAGGAGCTGAACGAGTTCCTGGCGGAGGGTGGCGGGAAGGGCGAATTACTGCGGGTGGGCACGCTGCCGCTCGATATTCGGTATGTGATTACGCTCGACGCGGATACGCAACTTCCGCACGACTGCGCGCGCCGATTGGTGGAGACGATTGCACATCCTTTGAACCGGGTGGAATTGACGGCTGACGGGCGGAACCGGGTGCGGGGTTACACGATTATCCAACCGCGAGTAAGTATCACGCTACCTTCGGCGACGGCGACTCGATTTACCCGGCTGTATACGGATGCGCGGGGGACGGACCCTTACTCGCAGGCGGTGTCGGATGTGTATCAGGATCTATTCGGGGAGGCGATTTATCATGGGAAGGCGATTTACGATGTGCGGGCATTCGATAAGATTCTGCGGGGCCGGTTTCCGGAGCAGCGGTTACTGAGTCATGACCTGATCGAGGGTTGTTATGTGGGGGTGGGACTGGCGACGGATGTGGAGTTGTTCGAGCAATTTCCGAATGACTATACCAGTTACGGGAAACGGCAGCACCGATGGATTCGAGGGGACTGGCAGATTGCGTCGTGGATATGGCGGCGGGTTCCGGGAGTGGGAGGGCCGGTTGCCAATCCATTGACGTTGATCAGCCGGTGGAAGATCTTTGACAATTTGCGGCGGAGCTTGGTGCCGGCGGCTTCGTTGCTGCTGCTGGTATTGAGTTGGACTTGGCGGGCGGCACCGGCGGCGGCCAGCGTATTGGTGGCGCTGGTGCCGATTGTGCCGTTGTTATTGCAGATTGTGGACCGGGCGATTGCGCGGTGGCGGGGTGACACGCAGGCTTGGCGGGAAGCCAACAGCGACTTGAATCGAGCGGTGGTGATCGCGGCGTTTTTGCCGCATCAGGCTTATCTTTCGGTGGATGCGATTTTGCGGGTGCTTTATCGGTTGCGGGTGAGCAAGAAAAACCTGCTGGAATGGCAGACGGCGGAGGTTTCCGACCAAGCGGCGCGGCTGCATATGGATCCGTATCGGGCGCATTTTTTCATGATTTACGGCGTTTCGGCGGCGTTCAGTTTGGCTTTGGAGCTGCGGGGGAGTTTTTGGGAGCCGGCGTGGTCTCCGTATTTGGTGCTGTGGATTTCGGCCCCGGCGGTGCAGTATTGGATTCGGTCGCAACGACGGTCCGTGCGGTTGGCGGGACGGATCGAGGGTGTTGATCAGCGATTTCTTCGGCGGATGGCCCGGGAGACTTGGCGGTATTTTGATGACTTAGTGGGACCGGAGCACAACTGGCTGCCTCCGGACAACTCGCAGGAGGCGTTGAATATCGAGGTGGCCCATCGGACCTCGCCGACCAATATTGGACTGTGGCTGCTGTCGGCGGCTTCGGCACGGGACTTTGGATATTTGACGCCGAGCGGGCTGGAGGAGAGATGCCGGTCGACGATGGATACTCTGGCCAAGCTGGAGACTTGCGAAGGGCATTTGCTGAACTGGTACGATACGCGGACGCTGCTGCCGTTGCCGCCGCGGTACGTATCGACGGTGGATAGCGGGAACTTGATTGCGAGTTTGTGGGTGTTGGAGCAGGCGACCGGGGAGATCGACGGCGAACCGCAGTTGGATGGACGTGCGTTGAGCGGGTTGGCGGATACATTGGCGGTGATCACGGAACGGTTTCCCGCGGATCACATCACGGGCGTACCGATGACGGTATTGCGGGGATTGTTTGAAGAGGGGGCGGGCGAAGGGGGCATTGCGGTGTTGGGGCGTTTACGGCTGGCGGTGGAACCGGTACGGACGTTGACGGAGTCGCTGCGGTGGAGCGAGGGGCCGAGCGGGGAGCGGGCTTACTGGTACACGCGGCTGGTACGACAGATTGAGAGCTGGATCGAGCACGGGGACCAGTATCTGCATTGGCTGAATGTGTTGGCAGCTCCGCCAGACGAGTTTTTGGAACCGCTGGGAGCGCAACTGATTGCGGAGCGGCGGCAGATTTTGTTGCAACTTCCTACTTGGGGCGCGGTGGCGCGGGGGGAGATTGGGTTGTTGAGCGAGACGTTGGGGGAGTCGGAGATACCGGCGGGGCTATCGGCGGCCTTGGCGGCTTGGGTGACGGAATTACGGGGGGAGTACGGGAAGGCGCGGAAGGCGGCGGAGGAGTTGTTGGGTCGGTATCAGCGGTTGGGGGAGCGCTGCGAGGCTCTGGCGAGTGGGATGAACATGCGGTTTCTGTACGACGAGCAGCGACGGTTATTTGCGATTGGGTATGAGGTGGGCGGGCCGGTGAATTACAGGTCGCACTATGACCTATTAGCGAGTGAGGCGAGACTGGGGAGCTTGGTGGCGATTGCGAAGGGAGACGTGCCGGCGGAGCATTGGTTAGCGCTGGGGAGGCCGTATACGTCGGCGGACGGGCAAGTTTTGCTGTCGTGGAGCGGCACCATGTTTGAGTATCTGATGCCGATGTTGTTTATTCGGAGCTTTCGGAATTCGTTGCTGGAGAATGCGTGCGCGGAGGCGGTGAAGAGGCAGATTGCGTATACGAAAGACCGGGGAGTGCCGTGGGGAATTTCGGAGTCGGCGCATAGCGGCCTGGACTCGCACCGGACGTATCAGTACCATGCGTTTGGCGTGCCTTCATTGGGGCTGAAGCGGGGGCTGGAGGACGACTTGGTGATTGCGCCGTACGCGACGGCGCTGGCTTTGCTCGTGAACCCCGGGGAAGCGATTAAGAATTTGAAGCGATTGGTGAGGGTTGGGATGTACGGCAAGATGGGGTTTTACGAGGCGCTTGACTACAGCCGGCAGGAGGAACGGCAGGGCGAAAATGGGGTGATTGTTTACGCGTATATGGCCCACCACCAGGGGATGAGTCTGATGGCGCTGAACAACGTTTTGCACCAGGGGGTGATGCGGGAGCGATTCCATGCGGATAGACGGATCAAGGCGGTAGAGCCGTTGTTGTTTGAGCGGATTCCGCCGGTGCCTTCGATGTTGGTCCATCGGGCAGCGGACCATGTCGCGGTGCGGTTGGCGACGGAGCCGCCGATGCCGGAGTACCGGGTGTTCGACGAGGACACGCCGATTCCACGGGTGCATTTGCTGGGAAACGGGCGGTATGCCTTAATGGTGACGAACACGGGCGGGGGCTACAGCCGATGGGGGAAGTTCGAGATCACGCGTTGGCGGGCGGACACGACCCGGGACAACTGGGGGACGTTTATCTATCTTCATGAGGAGGAGAGCGATACGCTGTGGTCAGCGACGCATCAACCAATGAACGTGAAGGACCCGCGTTACACGGCGACGTTCAGCGCGGACCGGGCGGAGTACAAGCGGCTGAAGTTGGGCATTGAGAGCCATATGGACGTGACCGTATCGCCGGAGGACGATGTGGAGATTCGGCGGATCACGCTCGTAAACCAGGGGGCGCGGGGGAGAAAGATCTCCGTGACGAGTGTGGCGGAGCTGAGTTTGGCGGCGCATGAGGCGGACCGGGCGCATCCGGCGTTCAGCAAGATGTTCGTAGAGACAGAGGCGCGTCCGGAGTTGCAGGCGCTGTTGGCTTGGCGGCGGTTGCGTTCAACGGAGGACGAACCGATTTTTGCGGCGCAGTTGATGGTGCTGGGCGCGGGTGGACAGGGCGTATTTGAGTACGAAACGGACCGGGCGCGGTGTTTGGGCCGAGGCCGGACGTGGCGCGCGCCGCTGCTGGCATTGGACCAGACGGAGGGCTACGTGCTGGATCCGGTGTTTGTGATGAGGCAGGGGTTGACGCTCGCGCCGCGGCAACGAACGCAGGTTTCGATTGTGACGATGGCGGCGGGAAGTCGTGAAGAGTTGCTGCGGCTGGTGGGGAAGTACAGGGATGTAGCCGTCTGCAGCCGGGCGTTTGAGGTGGCGTGGTCGCATGCGCAGCTTGAGTATCGCTATTTGGGAATCGGCAGCGATGCGGCGATGCGGTTCGGGGAGTTGGCGAGTCACATGCTTTATCCGAACTCGCGGCTACGGGCACCGATGGATCGGCTGCGGCGCAATACTTTACCGCAGGCCAGGCTTTGGGCTTATGGAATTTCGGGTGATTTGCCGATGGCGGTGGTGTGGGTGGATGACGCGGAAGGGTTGGCGCTGGTGCGGGAGTTGTTGGTGGCGCATACCTATTGGCGTTTGCACGGGCTGAAGGCTGATCTGGTGATCTTGAATCGAGAGCCGGCCAGTTATGAACAGCCGCTGCAGCAGCAGCTATTGCGGCTGGTGGAAGCGCATTCGCTGCATACGGGGATGAACACGGCTGGCGGGGGCTATCTGCTGAAGGCCGACCAGATTCCGGCGGAGGATTTGAATTTGATTTTGACGGTGGCGCAGGTGGCGTTGGGAGCGGGTCGGGGAACGCTATCGAAGCAGTTGAGCAGCCCTCCGGAGGGGTTGGCGATGCCGCCGCAATTACGGATCAAGGCGGGAGTGGAGCAGCCTTCGCAACCTTTGCCGTTTTTGGAGTTGCCGTATTTCAACGGGTTGGGCGGATTTGGGGCGGACGGCCGGGAGTATTTGATTTACTTGGGGCCGAAGGCGCAGACGCCGTTGCCGTGGATCAACGTGATGGCGAATGCGGTGTTTGGGGCGACCGTGAGCGAATCGGGGAGTGGAACATGTTGGTACGGGAATAGCCAGTCAAACCGGATGGTGCCATGGAGTAACGACCCGGTTTCGGATCCGGCGGGGGAGGCGATTTATATTCGCGATGAGGAGAGCGGAGTGTATTGGACGCCGACGCCACTGCCGGTGCGGGAGTTGGACGCTTATCGGACTCGGCATGGGCAAGGGTATTCGGAGACCGAGCACAACAGTCATGGGTTGGAACAAACGCTGCTGACGTACGTGCCGGTGCGGGCGGACGGGGCGGATCCAGTTCGGGTGCAACGGTTGCGGGTGAAGAATCGGTCTTCGCGGCGGCGGCGATTGTCGGTGACGGCGTATACGGAGTTTGTGTTGGGTGGGGAGCGGGAGACGACGCAGATGCATGTCGTTTCGTCGTGGGATGAGCAAGCCAAGATATTGACGCTGCGCAACGCTTACCACGCTGACTATGGGGGACGGGTGGCGTTTGCGGCGATGACGCCGGAGCCTTCTTCGTACTCGGGTGATCGGACCTTGTTTTTGGGCCGCAATGGGAGCCTGGGGACGCCAGCGTGCATGCAGCGGGAGACGCTATCACGGCGTACGGGAGCGGGGTTGGACCCGTGCAGCGCGATGCAGACAAAGTTTGAGTTGGAACCGGGAGAAGAGAGAACGGTGGTGTATGTCGTGGGGCAGGGGGATGATGCGGAGCACGCGAGGAGGTTGAGCGGAAAGTATCGGGAGGTGGCGACGGCGGAGGCGGCGTTGACGGAGACGCGAGGTTGGTGGGACACGCTGTTGGGCACGATTCAGGTGAAGACGCCGGTGTTGTCAATCGATTTTCTGTTGAATCGGTGGTTACTGTATCAATCGTTGAGTTGCCGAGTTTGGGGACGGACGGCGCTGTATCAATCGAGCGGCGCGTATGGTTTCCGCGATCAGTTGCAGGACTCTTTGGCGCTTGTGTATGCGGCACCGGCGATTTCCCGTGAGCTGATTTTGGGGGCGGCGGGGAGGCAGTTTCCGGAAGGGGATGTGCAGCATTGGTGGCACATTCCATCAGGGGCCGGGGTGCGGACGCGATGTTCGGATGATCTTTTATGGCTGCCGTTTGCGGTGTGCCAATACGTAAAGGTGACGGGCGATGTGGGCATTTTGGATGCGACGACGCCGTTTTTGCACGGTGCGTTGCTGAAGGCGGAGGAGGGCGAGGTGTATTCGCTGCCGACGGTTTCGATGGACGAGGTGTCGGTGTTTGAGCATTGCCGGAGGGCGATCGAGAAGGGATCGACGGCGGGGCCGCATGGGTTACCGTTGATGGGGACGTGCGATTGGAACGATAGCATGAGCAGCGTGGGCGAGAAGGGGACGGGGGAGAGCGTTTGGCTGGCGTGGTTCTTGATTGATGTATTGAAGAAGTTTGGGGAGGTTTGTGGGGAGCGGGGCGAGGCTGCGCTGGCGACCAAGTACGGGGAGCGGGCGAGGGAGTTGGCGGCGACCGTGGAGCGGACGAGTTGGGACGGGGAGTGGTATTTACGGGCGTTTTTCGATGATGGAACGGCAATGGGGTCGAAGGCGAGTGGGGAGGCCAAGATTGATTCGATTGCGCAGGCGTGGGCGGTGATCAGCGGGGCGGGGGAGGCGAAGCGGGCGGAGGCGGCGATGGGGGCGGTGGAGGAGTATTTGGTGCGCGAGAAGGAGAAGTTGGTTTTGTTGTTTACGCCTCCGTTTGAGCATTCGACTCCGCACCCCGGATACATCATGGGCTATCCGCCGGGAGTGCGGGAGAATGGCGGGCAATATACGCACGCGGCGCTTTGGGTGGCGATGGCGTTTGCGCGGTTAAAGGATGGGGGGCGGGCGGTGAAGCTGTTGCAGATGCTGAATCCGATTGAACATGCGCGGACGGCGGAGGAGTGCGCGGTGTATCGGACGGAGCCCTATGTGGTGGCGGCGGACGTATATTCGTTGGCGGGCCAGGAGGGGCGCGGAGGGTGGACTTGGTACACCGGTTCGGCGGCTTGGATGTACCGGGTATGGCTGGAGGAGGTGCTGGGTTTCAAGCTGCGAGGGGGACGGTTGCGGATGGAGCCGGTGATTCCGGCGGATTGGCCAGGGTTTGAAATGACGTTTCGGTTTGGACGGACGGAGTATCAGATTGTAGTGAAGAATGCCGGGGAGAGGACGACGGAGGAGATTGTGTTGGTGGATGACGGGCGGAAGCGCGTGATCCAAGTGAACGCCGGGGGTGGGCAGGTATGATCGGGTATGCGGAGTTTGCTCGTTTGCATGATGGCG
>JANODS010000234.1:0-2322 GCA_031412835.1 Acidobacteriota bacterium
ACCTATCTCACCCCTCACGAATGCGGCTTCGACTACCTCCGAGACTCCATCGCCCTCCACCCCCACCAAACCGTCCAGCGCCCCTTCCACGCCGTCGTCATCGACGAAGCCGACTCCATCCTCATCGATGAAGCCCGCATCCCCCTCGTCATCGCCAGCGAGTCCAGCCAGCACGCCGACCACCTCGCCGCCGCCGACCTCGCCGCCCGCTCCCTGCTCCGCCACGTCCATTTCCACGTCGAATCAGACGGCCAAATCATCCACCTCACCGACCCCGGAATCGATCTCGCCGAATCGCTCCTCGCCATCCCCAACCTCTACGACAACCCCGACCTCCTCCATGCTCTCCAAAACGCCCTCCACGCCCACCACCTCCTCCGCCGCGATGTCGATTACCTCGTCACCCCCGCCGGCGTCCTCCCCATCGACGACTACAAAGGCCGCACCATGCGGGACCGCCGCTGGCCCGCCGGCCTCCACGCCGCCCTCGAAACGAAGGAGGCCCTCCCCCCGCGCCGCGAAGGCCGGATCCTCTCCGCCATCACCCTCCAACACCTCACCGCCCTCTACCCCTTCGCCTGCGGCATGACCGGCACTGCCGCCTCCCAAGCCGAAGAGTTCCGGCTCGTCTACGGCCTCGAAGTCGAGGTCATCCCCACCCATCGCCCCAACATTCGAGCCGATCACCCCGACCGCCTCTTCCGCACCAAAGCCGCCCAGCACCAAGCCGTCATCGCCGAAATCGAAACCATTTACGCGACCGGCCAACCCCTTCTCGTTGCCACCCGCTCCGTCGAAGAATCGCAGCAACTCTCGGCCCAACTTCAGCATCTCCCCCACCACCTCCTCAACGCCAAAAACGAAGCCGAAGAAGCCGCCGTCATCGCCCGCGCCGGCGAAGTCGGCCGCATCACGCTCTCCACCAACATGGCCGGGCGCGGCGTCGATATCGTCCTCGGCCCCGGTGCCGCCGAACGCGGCGGCCTCTGTGTGCTTGGCGTCGGTCGCAACGAATCCCGCCGCATCGATAACCAACTCCGTGGCCGCGCCGGCCGCCAAGGCGACCCCGGCAACTCCCGCTTCTTCGTCTCCTATCAGGACGACCTCATCACCACCTACCTCGGCACCGCCGAAGAAGATCCCGACGACGTCCAACGTCTCCTCGAAGGCCGCCATCTCGACCTCCGCCTCCGCCTCCGCAAATACGAACACGTCCTCGAAGCCCAACGCCTCCTCCACGCCCAGCACCGCCAAACCCTCGCAACCGAAGCCGAACTCCTCCACCACGACGACCTCTGGAGCCAACATCTCGAACGCGTCACCCAATACCGCGCCGGCCTCCACTTCCTCTCCTACTCCGGCGCCGACCCCCTCCCCGAATACCTCCGCACCATCCACCAATGGTTCTCCGAACTCCCCCTCCAATCCCCCGATCCCTCCGAAGGCCCCCTTCGCCGCGGCGCCACTTGGACGTATCTATCGACCGACCAACCCTTCGGAACACCCTTTTCCCGGATGCTCCGTAGCATGCTCGCAACCCTCCGCGTTACAATGAAGGGGATTCCTCGCCATAAAGTTTAAACGTTGTCCGATTATCCCTACGTCACTCTTACTGTTCTCGGCTCCGGCACCAGCGTCGGAGTGCCCTCCATTGGCTGCAACTGCGATGTCTGCACCTCGTCGGACCCCCGCGATAACCGCCTCCGCGCCTCTGTGTGGCTCAATTTCGCGGGCAAAAGCGTCATTATCGACACCTCGCCAGATTTCCGCATCCAGTCCCTCCGCGCCGGCATCCGCTCCCTAGACGCCGTCCTCTTCACTCACTCCCACGCCGACCACATCCTCGGCCTCGACGACGTCCGCCCCTTCAATTTTCGCCAAGGCGGACTCATCCCCATCTACGCCTCCGAACCCACCCTCACCGTCATCCGCCGCGTCTTTGAATACGTCTTCACCGATGGCCGCAAAGAAAACTCCGTCCCCCGACTCACCACCAACGTCCTTGACGGCGAACCCTTCGAACTCTTCGGCCAGCAGATCACCCCCATTCCCCTCTATCACGGCTCCATGATCGTCTTCGGCTATCGCGTCGGCCAAATCGCCTACCTCACCGATCACAATCAAATCCCCGAAGAGTCGATGGATAAGCTCCGCGACCTCGACGTCCTCTTCCTCGACGCCCTGCGCTACAAGCCCCATCCCACCCACTCCTCCGTCGACCAGTCCCTCGCCATCGTCGAACGTCTTAAGCCCAAAACGGCCTATTTCACTCACCTCTGCCACGACATCGGCCACGAACGCGCCGAAAGCCTCCTGCCTCCC
>JANODS010000235.1:0-9302 GCA_031412835.1 Acidobacteriota bacterium
CACTGGACGACCACCAACTTGCCTCGCGTTTGTCCTATTTGTTGCGCCGCCCCAGGTCGAACGTTGCCACCAGGACATCCAGCTCTGCCTCAGTGGGAGGCCGGCGGTAGGCTTTCCGGGCAAGAGACCGGGCGGCTTCCCGCGCCGTTTCCCGAGGATGTTTCCCCGGCGCGGCTGATTTTCCAAACAGACGCTTCTCGATTTCTGTCCGACGACCGCTTTGCTGTATCGCAATCTGGCGTAACACCTTATCCGCGATCGTCAGATACTGCTCGAGTTGTAGGGACGAAAGGGAATTGAGGTACCCTTGGCCGCTGACTTCATCCGGCAGTCCATTGGCAATTGACGGATCGACGCCGAATAGATCCCGCAGCGTGTTGCCGTACTCGGTTTTGGTCAATCGCCGGATGACGAATGGTCCCGGATCCTTGTCGCTGAGGTATTTCAGCTTCGCCAGCCAATCGCCGAACATCCGCCGGTCGGCATCGTTCGGCTGGGGCGCGCTTTTGGGCGGCATGTCATGCGCCTTCACTCTGGCGTCCGCTCTCTTCCAGTGTTCGGTGAAGGCCGCGTGTCCGGGAGTTTTGAGTGCTGGTGAGAAATTGACTCCGCCCCGCGTCGGCCGCCTGTTTTGGTGGCAGGGCAAGCAATAGGTGGTGACAAAGGGCGTGACGCGGTCCCGAAAGAACTGGTCCGCCTCAGCCTTCAGGGCTTTGTGATTGGCGGCCATCGAGCCGCAAGGCAACGCTAGGCACAGGATAAAGCCGAGGCCGAGCGATACCGGCACCTTCGAACTCTGACGGGTCTCAACAGCAGCGGCCATGATAGAGGAGATTCTCCGTGAAGATTTTATCACGTCATGCCGGGCGCGGCGGGCGTGGAAGTCGGTTACTTCGCGGGCTTCGCTGGGTTCAAGGCCGCTCCGGCGGAGCTGAATGTTTCCAGGATCGGGCGGCGTGAGGGTCGGCGGCGACTCCTGAGAGCAACGTGGACAGGCCGGTACTTCATGGCAGAAGGCCCCATTTATACCGGATTATTGATCAGGTCAATGAAAGGGGCAGTCCGTGGGGGTCGTCCGTATCGGCACGGCGCAATGGGCAAGTTTGTCCCGGCTGAATTTAAGGGCGAAGAGGGATGAGCGATACCCGTCAATAGTCGTCGGCCGACAGCGTCGAGCTGCACGCCCGACGGGTGGAACTGGCGCGGGCTCAACGTGAAGATGTGGCCGCGGCGGTGGGGGCACCCTGCGAATTTTCCAGACGGCCGCTATTGTATGCCGAACATCTCTTTGAGTTGCATGGTGTCGCCGGCCGTCGTTGACCCATCTAGCGAGTTCAGGTCCGCCTGGGAGAGGTCGAGCTTGGCGGCAAACGCTCGGCGGTGAATCTCCTTGGCGAGTAGCCGGGCAGTCAACGTTGCGTCGGGCAACTGGACGACGGATGCCTGCATAAACACCGTTCCGTCTCGCCCGGAAAGGCGCGCGGCGAGGCGGTTTCCGGCTGCGAATACCGAGAGCGAAAAGCCCCGACCGCGGACGAAACGCGGACTTTTTTCGAGAAAGACCACGGTGGCTTTGGCCGCCTCGCTGGCGTCGGGTGAAAAGGTCACCGGCAGGGCTATATCGAGCGTGCGGAAGAGCCCGGGGTTCCGTTCGAGACCGTTCCGATAGGCTGTAATCGAAGCGTCGCTTTGGCCGAGCCGTTCGTTCGCGTAGCCAATGAGCACTTCGATGCGGGCCCGGAGCAGGACCTCTTCCTGAGGTAGCCCGTTGCGCGCCGCCGCGAGCGCGGCAAGCCCTTTCGCGTAAGCGCCTTGGCCAACCAGCGTCTCGCCCATCGCGGCCTGAATATATGGCTTTTCGCGATCAGCGTTCTTGCCGGTCCGCGCCATCAGTTTCTGCAATTCCACCTGGACGAGCCCATCGCCGACCGAGTTGTGGAGTCCTGGGCGCATCCACTCCACGATCGGGGAATCCGGAGCGTACGGGCGTAGAATCCAGTTCAGGCGACTCCGCGGTACGAGCAAAGAGTTCAACCGACTGTTGGCGGCCCAGAGCTCACGCTCGATTTTGAGGCGCTCCCAGAGAGCGACTGCCCATTCCGGTACGGTGTCCCAGCTCATCTCCTCTCGAAGTTGCTCGCGCTGCAAGATGAGCGCCTCTCGATAGAGATACAGCAGCCCGATCTCGGCCTGTTCGGCATTGCCGCTGGTGACCCCGCGACGGTCCGGCTTGTTGCGGATCTTCCGCAGGATGTTCAGGGCCTCGGTGTTGTAGCCCGCGGCCAAGAGGATGACCGCGGTCGCCTGTTGACCATCGTTCCAGCGCTGCTGTTCGAGTGTCGGATCGCTCCGTTTGTCCCACGTGTGCATGTTGCGGAGCGCCCCGAGCGCTTCGGCAAGGCGTCCCTCGCCGACGTAGAGGAGCGAAAGGGACATCCACGGGTTCGAATTGCTCGATGGATGAAAGTGTTTGGTGGCGTAAAGGGTATCGGCTTCGGCCTCTTGGAAGCGCAAGAGCACCGTGGCCACTTCAGCCCGATTTCGCACGAGCGTCGCTATATTGACGCGATCCCGCTCGGTCAACTCACTCTTTAAGATCGTGAACCAGCGGAAGGCCTCTTCGTAGTTGCCCAGAGTCATCTCGATGGAGCCAATCGTGTTCAACGCGCCGCGGCGGATGTCGGGGTCCTTCGATTCCACGTAGCGCCGCATCAGCTTTCTCGCTTCGTCGTTGCGCCCCAGTTTCATGAGGGCCCAACCGGTCCGCTCGCCAAGATCAATCCGGAAAAGCCGGTTGAACTCCGCGACAATTTTCAGTTGCTCATCGTGCTTCTCGGTTAGTCCAGCGACCAGCAGCAGCTCAAACAGCACGTTTGAGTGGAGCTCGGAGCGGTTGTTATCGAAACCGACCTCCTCCGCCTGCTCCACGAGCGTGCGAGCCCGGCCCAGGTAGTAGCGCGCCAGCGGGAGATTCGCCTCGCCCCGGTGCATCGCCACGCCCATGAGGTAGTTCCCCATGATGGATTTCTTGTCCTCCCGTAGGGTCTGTTCGGCGATCTCCCGGATCCGCACGAAGCGGCCCGAATCGATGAGATTTCGGGCCGAGGCCAAATCGAGATCCTCACCCAGCAAGGCCGAGACGGAAAGGACGAGCAGCAGAAGCAGGCGCATTAATTTACCGGTGCCAAGGGGAACGGATCAGCCGGCGGAGCGGGAACAGGGGTTTGCCCCGCCAAAGTCATCCGCGTTAGCTGTTCCAGCGGGCCGGCCAGGCACTCATGCACGACCTTCTTCATTTCGCCCGCGCCAGGAGCAATAACCAGGCGGTGGCCGAAAACGTAGGGTGCGAGGTAGTGAATGTCTTCCGGCGAGACAAAGTCTCGACCCGCTAGCATCGCCATCGATTGCAGCGCCGGAATCATCAGGACCAGACTGCGGGTGCTTAGCCCTTGCAGGACTTTCTTGTGGGACCGCAAATTCCGCGCGGTATCGACGAGACAGTGGTTGATTAGCGGATGGACATAGACGTACTGTTCGATTAACTGCCTTGCCACGACGACCTCGTCGCGACCGACCAGCCGCTCGGCCGGGGCTGAACGGCGCTCCCGGCGCGTGTTGAGTACCTCGACTTCGGACTCCCGATCAATATAATCCATATTGATCTTGAACAGGAATCGATCCAGTTGAGCAATGGGCAGCGGGTAGGTTCCGGCGAGGTCACGCGGGTTTTGCGTAGCGATCACGAAGAATAGTTGGTCGAGCGGGTAGGTGACGTTGTCGACGGTCACCTGCTTTTCCGCCATCGATTCGAGCATCGCCGATTGGACTTTGGGAGAGGTTCGGTTGATCTCGTCGGCCAGCAGGACGTGCGCGAAAATGGGCCCGGGCCGAAACTCGAAGCGACCGGTGGGTGGGTCGAAAATGCTCACCCCGGTGATGTCGCTGGGCAGCAGGTCCGGGGTGAACTGGACGCGGCGAAAGGGCGCGATGTGGGCACCGTTGGCATCGTTAATCGATTCGCCAAGCGCTTTCGCAAGGGTCGTCTTTCCCGAGCCGGGGTAGTCTTCGAGCAGGACGTGGCCGTCGGCGAAGAGCGCGGTGAGGATGAGGTTGATCACCTCATCACGGCCTTTAATGGCGGCGCGGAGCCGATTGCCAAGGACGCGCGCCACCTCTGCGGCCGGAGAGAGGGGATGAAGAGCGGAGTTGTTAGAGGGGTTCATGTTTACGAAACTTTCCACCAAGAAAGCGGATGGAGCACCCCGAGTGCCCGCCGCCACCATTGAATGCCTTTGCCAGATTGGCGGGCAATTGCCGCCGAAAGAGCCAGATATTTTGCCCGACCGACCGGGGGGACGCCGGGGCCCAACGCCGCGCGCATATGCAGGGCGGTCATATCCTCCAGCTCCGGTGCCCGATCCGCCAATCGTTTGGCGAATGCTTCGCGGGAGGTCCCGTAGTCGCGATAGAAGCCGAGATCGGCGAGCCCATCGAGCGTTGCCCGGTAGGACGCCACCGGCAACCGGGCCGGGCCGCAGAAACGCGGTTCCATGCGGCGCCAGATTTTCATCAGGTAAAGCGCAGCCAAGGTCAACAGGATTACCGGAACCATCGCCTGGCCTAACCCCCGCAGTGCTTCGGCCAACGCTTTTCGCAAGTCGCCATCACCAGCCGGTGGGTTCTCTTCTTTCGGTGACCCGGGCGTCTGCCGAGCCATCTCGCCCAGCATCCGTTGCAAGTCCTGATCCACCTTTTCTTCTTGGGGCGGCGTGACCACCTTCTCCGGAGTAATATCGAGGACCACCCAACCGAGGCCTCTAACGTAAACCTCCGGCCACGCGTGCGCGTCGCCATTGCGAATCAGAATCGTCGAACCGTCGCCCCGTTGCCGTGAACCAACCGCATAGCCCAAGCTGACCCGCGCCGGAACGCCGAGCGTTCGGAACAAGTAGACCGCCGAATGCGCCAAGTGGACGCAGTAGCCATTGCGGTCGCCGAACAGGAAATTCGCCACCGGGTCGGCATCCTCGTCGAGCTTCGGCACCTTCAGGTTGTAGGTGGTGTTCTTGTCCATCCAAAATTTAACGGCGAGTGCCTGGGCGATCGGGATGCCGCGCAGATGCGCCGGAAGCAGCAGTTTGGCCTTCTCCGTGATGTCGCGATAGCGCGGATCTTCCGGCACCTCGGTGTAGTGCTGCCACATCTCAGGCGTCCATTTCTCCGACCCAAGCGACCGGTTCAACAACGTTCCAAAATCGGCGTCGAGAACGATGGACTCCACCTTGTAAGCGCGCTCGAACCGTTTGGCGTCCGGGTTCGGAGCGGGCTCTAACTTAGCCACGTCGATCAACCCAAACGGCTTCGAGTGGGGCGTCATCAGGGCTACGGTCGTCCGCAGCCGATGCGCCACCCGCTCGCGCGATCCGCTAGTAGGCAAGTCAGCCCGGTCCCGCAAAGGCACTTCGATCGGCTCGGCCGGGAACGGCATGCCGACATCGGTATCGAGCTTGCCCGACGCATCGCGGACCAAACGGCGGCCGTTGTAGTTGCTGAGCGTATCCTGCCGGAAATAAAACGTCCCATAGGGTGGCTTGTAGTCATCATGTAAGCTGACAACGGCTACCGGAAAACTCTTGCGCCCTTCCCCGTTCGACGGGTCTGGATCCTGGTTTTGGCCCTGATTTTCTTGATCCTGCTTTTGATCACCTTTGCCGCCCTGTCCCCCGTGATGGGGCTTCTCTTTCTTGCTTTGATCGCCCTTGCCCCCTTCCCCGCCGGCGAAGGCCGACAGTTGCCGCAATTTGCCATCAGGCAGGAACAGGAATAGCGCCACAATCATCGCAATCAGCAGCGCCGGGTCGAGCAACGTCCGTTTTGCCGAACTTCGGCTCAACATCCATACGACCAGCATGATGCCAAGTAGGGCACCAGCCCCGAGGAAGAACGGCATTGGATCGTAGTTCCGTTCGAGTAGCCAATCGGTCAGAAAGAACGGTCGATGAATCGACCCGTCCCGGTGGGCCGCCAAAATACTGGAGAAAATTCCGACGAGTGACGCCGCCTCCAGCGTCAGAAACAGCGAGTACCGTTTGGCCGAAAGCAGCACCGGCACCAGCCAGCACAGCACCCCCATGAACCAGTTCGTAGACTCGGTGAATGCGTAAATCGCCTCGCTACCGAAGACACTGACCACTCCGCTATTGCCCCGCGAGAAGGAACCGAGCAGCACGGAGAGGCCCATTGCCAAGCCGGCGCAGAGCCACACGCGGCTCAACCGAAGGGAGAAGCTCTCGAGCCAATTCGCCAGCGCAAAGGCACAGACCACCCCGCTGAGGGCGAACAAAACTCCGAACTTCGAGGTATAACCGGCCGCCAGCAAGCCCACGGCGGCCATCCAGATGACCACGCCAGGCAGCTTCCACCAAATTGAGTTACGCGAAGTCATGTTAGCCCCTACCTCCGAGGATATCGTGGAATAGGTGCCCGGTTTTCCGTTCGGCCACTCCCGCCGTACTCGCCAACCCCGACGCGCTGGCGGCAAGCTTCTGTAACTCGGCTAACGTAACTTCGTTTTGGTCTCCAGGCCGCAGAAACCACTGCGCCACCCGCTCCTCCCAACGCAATGCACCCTCGCGCTCGGCGCGGACCGCCTCGACCCCGGTCAGGATCTGCATCCGCATCGTCCCCCCCGCGCCCCCTTGGCTCACGGCGTGTTCCCAAGCGCCCGGGTCGGGTGGCAACATCAAAATGCAGAATTGGTACCCTTCCGATTCCATTTTGGAAAGGAATTCTCCGAGTCCCCGGCCGCGCGCTTCTAAATCCGCCTCTCCGCTCCGCGCCAGCACCTCTAATGCCTCTTCCCGCTCCGTCGCATGGCGCAGCACGCCGTCGGCCGCAAAACACCAATCATCGCCCAACAAGCCTCGCTCGATCGCAATCCGCGCCACCGCCGCCGTCGCGTCATCGTGCTGGCTCGTGACGAGATACGCACACCCTTTCCGCCGCTCCGCCACGCTCCGCTCCGGCGTCCGCACCATCATCCGGTTCGTCCGGGCGAACACTTTCCACAGCACCATCCGCAGCGGATCGCCCGGCGCATACTGCCGCATCTCCACCCTATCCCCGCGCGGCTCGGCATAAACATCCGAAATATCATCGCCATCGGCCATCCCGGCCGGAGGCGGCATTTGCGCCAACATACCGCGCTCCGGCAATACCCGCAGACTCACCGTCTCCGTCCGTCGCCACGCGATCTCCGCCAATCCGAACAAGTCCTTCACCGCATACCGGCGCACCACCCGTTGCACAATACATCGCCTCCCCGGCGACGCCAATTCCACCAGTTCGCCGCCCTGCCGTTCCAAAGCGATCTTGGCCGCCGTCTCCCCGCCCCCATCGTCTACCCATTGCCACTGCGCCACCGTAAACGGAATCCAGCGCGGATAGCGCAGCCTGTACCCGGTTGGCTGCGGAATCCCCGTCTCCAGGTCCAGCAACCCCGGCGTCCCCGCTCGCTTTGATTTCCAAAATAGGTATGCCGATCCCAAAACGACACACAGCAAAAGCGATAACACCACCATCAGCCCCGCCAGCCCCGCCACCAGCAGCACAAGATCTAAATGCAACACACCCTGAAACCACACCGCCAGCGCAAACATCGCTGAAAACGCCAATCCCGTCCGCGTTAAGGGGAACGCGCCGTGGATCGGGCGCATCCACGGACGTAGGAACCGGCGCCAAACTCCCGCCGCACTCCGCCGAAATTTTGCCAGCCAACGCGCCATATACTGATTCTGACGTATGATCAAAGCGTTCTGGTGCCGTAAATCATGAATGTTTCTCGCCGCACGTTCCTTTCAAGCATTTTAGCTGCCAATCTGGCCGCCGCTCCGACAAAACGCAGCGTCGTCCTCATGTTGGTCGACGATCTCGGCTGGCGCGACTTCGGCTGCACGGGCCATCCCTATCACGAAACGCCTCATATTGACGCTCTCGCCCGCGACGGTCTCCGCTTTACCCAGGCTTACGCCGCCTGCCCCGTCTGCTCGCCCTCCCGCGCCGCGCTGCTCACCGGGAAGTACCCCGCCCGCCTCCAGATTACCGATTGGATCCCCGGCCGCAAGCAGTGGCCCACCGCCAAGGTGCTGACTCCGGCTTTCGAGCAGCAGTTGCCGTTGGCCGAAACCACCATCGCCGAAATCCTGAAGCCCGCCGGCTACCGCACCGCCAGCATAGGCAAGTGGCACCTGGGCGGCGACGGCTTCGGCCCTGAGCAGCAGGGCTTCGAGAAGAACGTCGGTGGCACGTCCAAGGGCTCGCCCGCCGGCTATTTCGGCCCGTTTGATCTTCCCGGCCTCCAGGGCGGCTCGAAAGACGACCTCCTCACCGCCGCTCTCACCACCGAAGCCGAAAAATTCCTCGATTCCGCCAAGGGCAGCCCGTTCTTTTTGTATTTCCCCCACTTCACCGTTCACACTCCGATCCAAGCCCCCGCCCCCCTCATCGAAAAATACAAGCAGAAAATTGAATTCATGGGCCTCACCGGCAACGCGACTTACGCCGCCATGATGGAAACCCTCGACGATTCCGTCGGTCGTCTGCGCCGTAAACTCGCCGAACTCGGCCGCGCCGACGATACCGTCTTCCTGCTCACCGGCGACAACGGTGGCCTCCGCTTTGAAGGCAAGGCCAAAGCCCCGATCACGGACAACGCCCCGGCGCGCAACGGCAAGGGGCACCTGTACGAGGGCGGCATTCGCGTCCCCTTCCTCGCCGCCGGCCCCGGCGTGGCCAAAGGCACCAACGCGACGCCAATCTCCAGTGTTGACTTCCTCCCCACCATCTGCGATCTCGCCGGGCTCCCCGTTCCCAAAGGGATCGATGGCGTTAGCCTCGCCCCGGCCTTGCAGCAGCAGGCCCTCAAAGCGCGCTCCCTTTTCTGGCACTACCCCCACTATTCGAACCAGGGCGGCGCCCCCGGCGGCGCGGTCCGGGACGGCGACTGGAAGCTGATCGAGTTCTACGAAGACAATCGCTTGGAGCTCTACAACCTCGCCCGCGACCCCGGTGAAAAGAAGAATCTGCTCCAACAGCACGGTGACGTTGCCGACAAGCTGAAGCACGCGCTGTCCAAGTGGCGCAAGGCCGTCAAGGCGACCATGCCGAAGCCGAACCCGGGCTATGTGCCCGCCCAGGCCGAGCAGGGCCTGACCGGTGCCGAATCGCCCACGCCCCCAGCCTAGCGCCGCGCCGGCAAGAACAGCAGCACGGTAGCGGCGAACGCCAGCACGATCACTGCCGTC
>JANODS010000236.1:0-1020 GCA_031412835.1 Acidobacteriota bacterium
GTCCCCGCCCCCAACTCCCCGTCCATCCGAAACGCTACATACGGCCGCCCGCCCGGCCCCTTCACCACCCGCAACATCGCCTGCAACAAAGTCACATCTTCCGGCGCATTCGCCGCCCCCTCCCCCACCGCGGCCGGCAACCCCCATGCAAACGAGCAGACACAGATAGCCACCCCCAAACCGTGCCTCAGTTGTCGCATTCTGTTAGCCTATCGCAATCCCGTATGCCGCTCTCACGCTGTCGATTTCTCGCCGTCGCCCTCGCCCCCTCTCGACCCAACATTCTCCTCCTCCTCGCCGACAACTGGGCCTATCCCCACGCCTCCGCCCCCAATCCAAACTGCTCCCCCTCCCGCTTCGGCCTCCTCACCGGCCAATGGCCCTCGCCATCGGCCCCGCTGCCAACCTATACGGCCCTCTCTCCCCCATCACCCCAGCCCCTGGCCCCGGCAAGCCCGCCGACAATCCCGCCGGCTCCGCCTACCCATCTTTCGCCTATTTCCTCCAAGCCAAACCCGCCGCCCAGCCCTTCTGCTTCTGTTTCGGAAGACACGATCCCCACGTACCCTGGACCCCGCCCACCTCCCCGATGCCCCGCCCGTCCGCCTCGAACTCAACGCCTACGCCGACCAAATCCAGCGCTTCGACTCCGCATGCGCCGAACTCCTCGCCCCCACCTTCCTCGCCGCCGCCGGCCTTTCCATCTCGCCCACGATGCGCCACACCCAAGCCCTGTTCACCTCCGCCAAACGCACGCGCATGTTCCTAGAACGCGAACGCCACGCTAACGTCCGCGAAGGTAATTTCAGCTACCCCGCCCGCAGTCTCCGCACCGCCGAATACCTCTACCTCCACAACCTCGAACCAGACCGCTGGCCCGCCGGCGATCCCACCTACTACTGGGCCGTCGGAGAATACGGCGATGTCGATGAATCCCGCACCAAACGCCACCGCCGACCCCGCCCGCCCTGGCCCCTGGGACACCTTCCCCTACTCGGGACCCCGCCGCCGCCAGCCGCC
>JANODS010000237.1:0-4341 GCA_031412835.1 Acidobacteriota bacterium
GGCCTGCACGGAGTAAGCGCGGTCGGCGAGATCCTTCACGATCTGCTGCGAGCGTTCCTCATTCTCGATGGCCTGATTCTCGCCGTTGATCTTGGCGAGGCGGGCTTTCAAGACCGGCGCTTTTTTGGCGTTGAGGGCGACGTCGATGGTCCAATACTCTTCCTTGAGGAAGGCCTGGATCTCGCGTTCGCGGTCTACAATCAGCCGCAGCGCCACGGTCTGGACCCGTCCGGCGGAGAGTCCGCGACGGACTTTATCCCAGAGGAGCGGGGAGATTTTGTAACCGACAAGACGGTCGAGCACTCGCCGCGCTTGTTGGGCGTCGACGAGGTTGGTGTTCACCTGCAGAGGATTTTCGAAGGCCTTCCGCACGGCGGTGGCGGTGATTTCGTTGAACATCACCCGGAAGATTTTCGGGCCGTCGGCCTTTTTCGAGGCGAGTTCTTCCTGCAAGTGGTAGCAAATGGCTTCGCCTTCCCGGTCAGGGTCGGCTGCGAGGTAGATGGCATCGACGCCTTTGGCGGCGGCGCGCAACTCTCCCATTAATTTCTTTTTGCCTTCAATGACCTCGTAGGTGGGTTCGAAGCCGCGTTCGACGTCGACCGCGAGGTCGCTCTTCGGCAGGTCTTTAATATGACCGAGCGAAGCCTTGACGATGAAGTCACTGCCAAGGTATTTTCCGATAGTTTTCGCCTTCGCCGGCGATTCGACGATGACGAGAGATTTGGACATAGTGATTTTTTGCTCAGGGGCGAATAGCCCAGATTACCAGACTTTGACGAAATGCTTTCCGGGCATCTGCTTGACCAAGCCGAGAAGCTCGAGTTCAAAAAGTGCCGCAATGATCTCAGACGAGGAATAGTTTTCCAGACTATCGAGTAGTCCGTCAATGTGTGTTGGCTTCTCGATGAGCAAAATTTCGAGCATGGCCCGGCCCAGCGGAGCGTTGGGGCCCAAGGGCAGAAGTTGCTGGGTCAAATCGCCTTTCTGTTCCTTTTCAATGGTTTGCAGACGGAATCGCTCGTCTGGAGCGAGTTCACTGACGATATCCTGGGCGTCCATAACGAGTTTTGCGCCCTGTCGAATTAAAAGATTGGGAGCCCAACTTAATTTCGACGTGATGTTGCCGGGGACGGCAAAAACGTCGCGGCCTTGGTCCATGGCGAGGCGAGCGGTGATGGCGGAGCCGCTGTATTGAGCGCCCTCGACGACGAGAACGCCGGAGCTCATTCCGCTGACGATCCGGTTTCGGATCGGAAAATTCTGAGGGAAGGCCGGTGCGCCCATCGGGAATTCGCTCACCATCAGACCCTTGGCCGCGATCTCATCGTACAGCTTTCGATTCTCTGACGGGTAGACCATATCGACGCCACAGCCGAAGACGGCGATGGTTTTGCCGCCCGCGCGGAGGGCGCCTTGGTGGGCGGCGGTGTCGATGCCCCGCGCCATGCCGCTGATGATGCCGACGCCGAGGGTGGCGAGATCGCCGCTGAGCTTTTCGGCCACTGCCAGGCCATAGGGGGTTGGCTTGCGGGTGCCGACGACCGCGACGGCGATGGAAGCCAGCAGCGAGAGATCGCCACGGCAGAAGAGCAGCGTCGGCGGGTCGAGAATGCCGCGGAGTTTTTCCGGATAGGCGGGGTCGGTTACGGGGACGAGATGAGTGCCGGTGGTTTTGATCCGTTCCTGCTGGGTGGCGGCGTCTTCAAAGGTGCACCCGGAGTTGATGGCGCGGGAGACGCCCGGGGAGAGCCCGGCCGCCTCCAGTTCGCTTACCGAAGCGCGGAAGAGAGCCATGGGAGTTCGGAACCGTTCGAGAAGCGTGACGGCCTTCCGTGTGCCCAACCCGGGTACAAGGCGCAGGGCGAGCCAGTGAAGAAGTTCATCGTCCGAGAGGCGGGGGTAAGAGAGGGCGGCGAAGGCGGACATAGAATGGGGGTGGGCCACGGTTCTCGGAATTCTCAATGAATTGCGATACGCTGGGAAGGAATGAAACAGCAGGCGACGTTTGATGACGCGAATTTGATTTTACGGTTGTACGAGATCCGGCGCGAGGAGCGGCTACGGACGGCGCGGCGCTGGTTTGCGCAGAACTGCGGGCCGACGACGTTGGCGGAGTATCGGGCTTTGTGCGTTCCGGGGACCGACGCCGATGAGTTTGCGCGAATGGTCGTGAGCTATTACGAGATGGTAGCGAGTTTTGTGACGCAGGGAATTCTGAACGCCGAGTTGTATTTCGCGGCGGGAGGCGAACTGGGGCTGGTTTATGCGCGGATGGAGCCGATTCTCGCCGAGTTGCGGGCGGCGACGGGGCACCCGGGGATGTACAAGAACCTTGAGCTCGTCGGCCTGCAATATGGGGCTTACTTGGAGCTGCAGGCACCGGGGAACTGGGAAGGGTTCAAGAAGCGGACGCGCGGCATGATCGTGGCCAAGTAACGATCAGCATGCGGCGGGATCCCGAGTATTTCGGCGACGAAGAGCTTGATTTGGTGTATATCGCCAAGCGGCTGCGCGACGCGAAGGTGATTGAAGAGCGGTTCACGGCTGCTGGCATAGACTACCTCGTCGAGCCGGACGAGTATCGCGGTGGATTCGTTTTTCAGACGGTGCGGACGGGGGCGTTTTTTTACGTCCTGGGGACGGTGGGTGACGCGACGCGGGCTGTTCTGACGGAGATGGGCTTCAAGCCGCAGCCGCTGGAAAGTGAGCCGGGCTAGGCGGGGTGCCAGGCGTGGAGCCGCCGTTCGAGGTCGGCCATCGGGGCGGGCGCTTATCGGCAGGATTGTGCAGTTCGTGGCGCGTGCGAATCGAGCGGATGGGATTGACCCATAGGGGAGACCTGCCGCGGCGGCGAGCGTGGGAGCGACATCAGCGGAGTTGACGAAATCTTCGCGAGGACGCGGCTTCAATCGACCCCTTAAACGGCAGGCCGTGCTCGCCGTGATCGGAGGTATAAAGGATGATTGTGTTGTCGAGATCCACCGAGTCAAGGACTTGGCTGAGCAGAGCGTCGGTCTTCTCGTCGGTGGGACGGACCGTGCTGCGGCCCATCTCCTTCCGGACGGCATAGAGTCATGCGGGTTCAGCAGGGAGACCCAGGAGAGCCAAGGGGGCCTTGCGCTCGCGGAGCCGAGTGCGTGCCCGAGCGTGGTGAGATCGGGAGACAAAGCTTTGCCGAGGGACTCGCCATCGACATTGGTTCGGACGCCGTTATGGTACGGGAACAGGCCGGTGAGTAAGCCGGGCGATGCCGGGCAGGAGAGCTGACTCCTGGTCGGGCATAAAGACAAGCACGTTCGGCGCGGCGGGACCCAAGGCAAGACCTTGGAGCCAGCCGCGCCGAGTAAGCCTTAGGGCACAACCTCAACCTGGCCCGGGTTGCGAAGAGCGAAGGTGATGACGTTGCTGACGTAGATGTCTTGCGCGATGGTCAACTGGGTGGCCGAGTTCGTCGGTAGATCGGAGTTGAGTTCGAGATGGATTTCGTAGACGCCGATGGAGCCGGGCCGGAGACCCGCATAGAGAACGTTGGCGGTTTTTGCACCGGCAAGGGAGGAGACGAACTCGCCGACTTCGTTAAGGGCTGGACCGCGGTAGACGGCACCGGTCTTGGCGGCGTCCTGGGCTGCGGACTGCTTGACCCGTCCGAGGCCGGTGCCAAAGACGATGATCGTTTCGCCGGGAAGGGCGGGGTTCGCGACCGTGATCGGAGCACCTTCGGTGTTGGCGCAGCAGAGGGCGGGAGTGGTGGCGGTGAGAATTACCTGCGCGCCGTCGTTGGTCTTGGCGGAATAGACTAAGCCGTTGCCCGCTTCGCCAGGGGTGCGGGCGCGGAGGCGGATACGGGTAAAGACGCCAGCGGGGAACGCCTCCACCTTTTCGTCCTGGTTGACCAGGGCGATGAGGGAGTCGCGGATGCTGTCGAGACCGTCGGTGTCCTTGACGGTGTAGACGTAGTCCCGACCGTCAACCGTGATGGTAGCGATGTCACCGGCCTTCACGCTGCCGTCAACCGATACTGTGCCAGTGGCGCGAGAGGAAAAGTGCTGGGTGATGCCCGTCCGGGGGTCGCTACCTTCTACGGCAAACAGGCCCGGATTCTGAGAGATGATGGGAACGGCGATGGGCATCGTCGTCGTGACCCGACCGTCGCGTCGGCGGAGGCGCACGTAGGCGTTGACGCTGCTTCGGTCTGAGAATTCCCAGGGAAGCTGGGCGTTGATCCGGGTGGGCGAGACGAGAAAGAGCGGAGCCAGAACGCCATCGAGGTAAAGCTGCACGTTGCCGAGTTCAAGTGGCAACTGTTCCGCGTTGGCCGGAGCGGCGGCGGTGACTTCG
>JANODS010000238.1:0-5057 GCA_031412835.1 Acidobacteriota bacterium
TCCCGGGTATGCACGTCGAGCATGAAATTCATGAGCGACCGTTCCAGGCGAGCGCCCAACCCGAAGTACACAGCGAACCGCGCGCCGGTGATTTTAGCGGCGCGTTCGAAGTCGAGAATGCCAAGGTCTACGCCCAGGTCCCAATGTGCCTTCGGCTCAAACGAACACTCCCGCGGCGTGCCGGAACGGCGGATCTCGACATTGTCATCGGCTGACTTACCGATTGGCACCGACTCATGCGGTAGATTCGGAATGGCGGTCAACAGATCGCGAAACCGCTCGTCCACGGCCACAACTTTAGCGTCCAGCTCGGCGATTCGTTCGCCCATCGCGCGAACTTCGGCCTGGGCCGCCGTCGTATCGGAACCAGCTTTTTTCAGCTTGCCGATCTCCATGCTTTGCGCATTCCGCTGGGCTTTTAATTGTTCGGCTTCGGTTACGGCGCCACGGCGCTCAGCGTCTAAAACGCGCCACTGGTCCACGTCCAGGCTGTAGCCCCGGGTGGCCAGGCGAGCGGCGATCGCTTCCGTGTTCGCTCGAAAATGGGATAGTTCGTGCATTCGTAAATTATGGCGCGGTTTCGGCATAAGCGCTGACGCGTTGACACCGAGCCCCATAAAAAGATACCCTGCCCGTCAATGACTTCTCGCCGCTATTTCTTCTTCGGTTCGCTCCTCGCCGGTGCCATTCCCACTGGCGGCTTCGGCAGCGTCCCCTCGCTCCGCGCCCTTGGCTATAAGCCGTTCTACGACAAACTCAACGTGGCCGCCATCGGTTGCGGTGGCCGTGGTGCCGAAATACTTCGGGAAGCCGCGACGACGGAGAATATTGTCGCGCTCTGCGACGTCGATCTCGACCGCGGTGCGCCTTCGATGAAGCGCTTCGAAAAGCTGCCTGTCTATCGGGACTTCCGCTCAATGCTCGATAAAGAAGGCAAAAATATCGACGCCGTCACCATCGCGATCCCGGACTTCATGCACGCCGCGGTGGCCCTGGCCTACATGCAGGCCGGCAAGCATGTCTACGTCGAAAAGCCCCTCTGCCGTACCCCGTGGGAAACGCGTCTGCTGCACGACGCGGCCGTCAAGTACAAGGTCGCGACGCAAATGGGCAACCAAGGGTTCTCGCATGAATCCCACCGCGTCGCCGCCGAAATTCTTTGGTCTGGCGAGATCGGCGATGTCACGGAGGTCCACGTCTCCACGACGCCCGGCACCCATCCCACGGGCCTTAAGGAGATCCCGCCGGAGCAGTCCGTCCCGGCAAATCTCGATTGGAGCGCGTGGCTCGGCAACGCTCCGATGCGCCCGTTTAGCTCCTATTACGTCCCGTACAACTGGCGCGGCTTTTTCGACTTCGGCACCGGCCAAATCGGCAACTGGGCTACGCACACGGCCGGCCCCGTCCACCACGCTCTTCAACTCGGCGCACCCACCAGCATCGAGCGCGTCTCCGTCGAAGGCGAGAGCAAATACACCTTCCCCAACCGCGCCACCATCCGCCTTGATTTCCCCAAGCGCGGTTCGCTGCCTGCCGTGAAAGTCTTCTATCACGACTCCGCCCGGTCGACCGACCCCGAGGTCTATCACGTCCCCGGCATGGCGAACGAGACGATTCTTCCCCCGCCGAATAACCTCTCCGACAAGGGCCGTCCCATGGGCTCCGGCCGCGCCGGACAAGGCGGAGGCCCTCCCGGCGGTGGCCCTCGGCCCAACCGTCCAGCCGGCGGCCCGCCCATCGGTGCCGGCGGCCCTGGCGTAACCGTGTTCGGCGGACCCCGTGGTGGACCCGCCGCCGGTCTGCTGGTCGGCAACGGTGCCGTCTTCATCGGCACGAAGGGCATCATGGCCACCTGCGACCGCGGCGAAGGCGTTTGGCTGCTTCCTTCCGCCCGCTGGGCCGAGTACAAACTGCCTCCGCAACTGCTCACCCGCTCCCCCGGTCATATGATCGATTGGATCCGTGCCTGCAAAGGCGGCGACGCCTCCTGCTCGGACTTCCGCATCGCGGCCCCCTATGCCGAATGGCTCGCCCTCGCCGCCATCGCCTTCCGCATGCCCGGGAAGCTCGATTGGGATTCGAAGAATCTACGCTTCACGAATAGCGTAGAAGCCAACAAGTACGTCAAGCCCGCGTTCCGCCCCGGTATGGAACTGAAGCTGTAACGATGGGCGAAGCAGCCCCGCCCGCCGCCTTTCGCCCCGTGTTCCAGGTGCTCCTGCGCTTGGCGCGGGGCTTCAAAGGTCAGTTCGCCCTTGTCAGCCTGTTCGCTTTTCTTTCGACCGGAGCAGACCTGATGCATCCGCTCGTCTACCGCATGGCGATCAACGACATCGTCGGCGGCAATGCTAAATCGCCCGATCAAGCGCTGCAGTCTCTCCTTCGCTCGGTTGGCCTACTCTTCTTCCTCAGCGTGGTCGGCTACTTTTTCTGGCTCTGCAGCGACTACCGCGCCGCCGTCGTCGCCAGCCGTATGGAAGCCGCCCTGATCCAATCCACCTTCGGCCACGTCCTTCGTCTGCCGCTATCATTCTTCGCCCATCAACCCAGCGCCGGCCTCGCCAAGCGCATCGATCAGTCCGACCAACTCTCTCCCCTTGTCCACGCCTTTTCGCAACAGATCGCACCGGAAGCCATCCGCCTCGTCGGCATCACCGCGATCATGTTTTCGCAGAGCTGGAAGATGGCCGCCGTCGCGATGTGCCTGATGCCCTTCTATATCCTCATCGCCCGGAAGTCCGCCCTGCGCCTACAGACAGGCCTAGCGCCTTATTACGAGATGTGGGAGAGTATCGCGTCCCGGATCACGGACGCCCTGGGCGCGATCAAAACCGTCAAGCTCTCTGGAGCGGAAGACCGCGAAAGCGAACGCCTCCGCGCGGAGTCGACCGAGGCCTACGACGTCTATCTCAATCGGATCAAAACCGCCCAGCGCTACTATTTCGCTCAGAGCTTTCTCAGCCATCTTAGCAAGGCGCTGCTGCTGGGCTACGGGGGCTGGCAGGTTCTGTCCGGCCAACTTACCCCCGGCGACGTCATTATGTTTGTCGCCTATCTTGATCGTCTCTACTCGCCCATCGACTCGCTGAACTCCATCGTCATCGGCCTCCAGCAGAACATCGCCTCGCTTGATCGCGCCGTCCGCCTGCTCGAAACCGGACCCGTCGAGCCGGCCGGAGATGAGCTCATCCCTGGGCCTGGGAAGGTCGAATTTTCCGCGGTGCGTTTTGGCTATACCGCTGATCGCGAAGTGCTCAAGGGGCTTGAACTCACTTTCGAACCCGGCAAGATCACCGCTCTCGCGGGGCCTTCGGGAGCCGGCAAAACGACGACCGTCGACCTGCTCATGAAGCTTTGGGACCCGGCCTCTGGAGAGGTCTGGATCGACGGTCAGCCGCTCTCTAAACTCGACCCCGCCGCTGTACGCCGGGCCATCGGCGTGGTTGCGACGGACGGGGCGGTCTTTCGTGGTTCGCTAGCCGAGAACATTCGCTATAAGCGCCCTGAGGCGAGCGATGCCGAGGTGACGGCGGCAGCCCTCGCCGCAGGTCTGGGCCGTGCGCTGGAGCGACTCCCGGAAGGGATAGCGACCGAGATCGGCGAACGTGGGATCGGCCTTTCGATGGGGGAGCGGCAGCGCCTGCAAATCGCCCGGATTTTGGTGGATCGCCCGCGGCTTCTGATCCTGGATGAGGCGACGGCAAACCTCGACTTCGCGACCGAACTGGAGGTCAAGAAGGCGTTGGCCGAGCTGTCGCCGAAGCCGACGATGCTGGTCATCGCGCATCGGTACTCGATGCTTCAGGAGGCCGACTACGTTTACATTTTGAACGAAGGCCGCGTTGAAGAACACGGTACGCCCGAGCGCTTGTTAAGCACTGGGGGCTGGTTCGCGCGGATGGCGGCGCAGGCGTGCGGCGGCGAGCCCGAGTAGCACCGTGTGTATACTGTTCAGAGTGTCCAATGAAGAAGATGCCCGTGTCCGCGAACGGGTCGAAGACCTGGAGGACGCCCGAGAGCTGGACGCTGCCATCCGCCGAAACGGTGACAAACCGCTAATTCCCTGGGAAGAAGTTAAAGCCGACCTCGGTCTTTAGAGCCAAGTCTGCCCAACTGGCGGCCCAATGCTCCGGCGGCGAGCCCGAGTATTGCCCCGAACAGCGGCAGCGCCACTGGGTACGGTCGCGTCGGCTCCCCGTCGCCGTCGCCGTTTTTCACACTGAAAACAATCCCCCGTCCGTCCCTCGGAAACAGATCGCGATTGAGTGCCCCAATCAAATCGAGCGCCACTCTGGTGTTAGGCTCCGGGCCGACGTAGGTCGTTTCCAAAAACCCGTCCCGTGCCTTGATCGTGATCGCCTGCCGAAACAAGCACACTACAAAAGGTTGCGGGAGCCACTGCCGCTCTGTCACCATTAGCGCATGCTTCTCGATCACCTTCGCCAACTCAGTGTTACGCAGTGATATCCGCTCGAGTTGATCTTGCTTAAGCTCGTGCCCTACCGCCCCGATTGCCCACGAACTTACCCGAAACGGCGTCATCCAGAACGTTACCCCCACGCCCACCAACGCTCCCGCCACCAACGGCCACAAGCTCGCCACCCGCATCCGCAACCCCGCCCCCGCCACGTTCAGCAGATCGCCCCACCCCGTCCCCGCGTCCTCCACCAACGCCGCCAACTCCACCCCGTACCGCCTCCGCCAAGCCCGCGGATACAACCAAATCAAACACTTCATTTCGCCTCCAGCCGGGCCCGGCCTGCCGCTACGATCAGCTCCAGCTTCGCCAGCTCAGCCTGCAAATGCCGCCGCCCGGCGACCCGCAGCCGATACGGCCGCCGCCGCTCGTCGCCCCCCGCCGCCGGCTGAATCCAACCCAGGGCCTCCATCCGCCCAATCGCCCCGTACAACGTCCCCGGGCCCAGCCGCACCCCCGCAAAACGCTCGATGTCCTCCATCATCGCGTAGCCGTGTTTATCGCCCTCGGCCAGACTCGAAAGTATCAGTAAAGTTGGATCACTCATGCTTATTACGTCCCACGTAGTATCGTAGCACGT
>JANODS010000239.1:0-4635 GCA_031412835.1 Acidobacteriota bacterium
TGCCGCCGGTCGTGTCAATAGAGACTTGGCGAAGGAGTTCTTCGGTGAGGTCCATGAGGCCGCGGTAGTCGGTGTAGGCCTGGTAGAACTCAAGCATGGTGAACTCGGGATTGTGCTTGATGGAGACGCCTTCGTTGCGGAAGTTGCGGTTGATTTCGTAGACGCGGTCCATGCCGCCGACGATGAGGCGTTTGAGGTAGAGTTCGGGGGCGATGCGGAGGTAGAGATCGAGGTCGAGGGTGTTGTGGTGGGTGACGAAGGGCCGGGCGGTAGCTCCGCCGTAGAGGGGCTGGAGCATGGGGGTTTCGACTTCTACGAAGCCGCGGGAATCGAGTTGGCGGCGGAGGGATTGGGTGATTTTGGCGCGGGCGATGAAGGTGGCGCGGACGTCGGTGTTGGAGATGAGATCGAGGTAGCGCTGGCGGGTGCGGGTTTCGACGTCTTCGAGGCCGTGGTACTTCTCCGGCATGGGGAGGAGGGTTTTCGAGAGAAAGGTGAGGGCGGAGGCTTGGATGGAGAATTCGCCGGTACGAGTGACGAAGAGGCTGCCGTCGACGCCGAGGATATCGCCGATGTCGAGGAGTTGGTAGAGCTTGAAGTCGTTTTCGGAGAGGTTGTCGACTTTGATGTAGACCTGGAGCTTTTGGCCGCCTTGTTCGAGGTGCATGAAGCCGGCCTTGCCTTTGCCGCGAAGGGAGTTGATGCGACCGGCGACGCGGACGGGGATCGGCGTGGCGGCGAGCTCTTCGGCGGATTTGGCGCTGTGCTCGGCCCAGAGTTGGGGGAGGGAATGGGAGGCGTCAAAGCGGGCACCGTAGGGGCGTTGGCCGAGGGCGGTGATTTCGTGGGTGCGTTGGAGCCGCTGCTTGAGCAGCTCATTTTCGAGCGACAATATCGAACTCCTGAAAACCTCTAGTATACGGCTTGGGGGCGGGGATTAGCGGGAACGGGATTCGGCTTTTGGATCGAGAGGGACGTTTTGGGCGACGTCGCGGAACCGGACCATGTTGGCTAGCTGGTCTGGGGTGAGCTGGTCTGTCGCCAGATAGTCGTAGTCGGGATCCTGCTGCCGGGTGGCGATTCGCTGAAGAGCCCAGAGTTCCTGATCAGTCAGCTTCCTGTTCTTGAGGTCAGCGGAGTCCCAGGTTACGAGTGGGGCGGATGATTTCTTAGCCATGGTAGTTCTCTCGGAAGGCTTGATCCCGTTTCGGCTAGTGGATACGTGATGCCTCGCGGTGTTGCGCGAGTAAGGAGTCGACCAGCCTCCGAGGGTAGCGAAAGGTTGTTCTTTTGAGGTTTTCGATGGCGGCGGCGAATGAGATCAGATTGCGGTGGCCGGCTTGATCCAGGACGCCGAGCGTGCCAGTAACCCGGAAGCCCTGCTTCAAGGCTCGTTGGCGTGCTGGCCTCTCGTCAACAAGAAGGACAATGGGTTGATGAGCCGCGGCAAGGGCCAACGCGGCCGTTTCCCCGGGGTGGAGGCCAATCCAACGAGGATCTTCGAGGGATACCAAGGGCGGGTCCATTTGGTCAACCCACGCCGGAAGGTGGCTAGCCCAAGAGCGTACACTACGTGGGGCGGAGGGCGACAAGAGCTCACGGCGAACGGCAGACGGAATTATCAGCCGGTCATGGAGCTGAGGCAATATGTCAATACAGTCGATTAACACAAGGTAGTTCAATGGACCCGTGTCCGCTATCAGCAAATCTCGCTAGCCTTTTAGCTCTCGATAGAGCGCTCGTTCACGTTCAAGATCCTCCCATGAATAGGGGATTTCGATGCCGTTATCCTTCAGGAATCGGTCAATTGCGAGTCGGGGGAGGCCCAGAAATTTCCCTAGCTCGGCTTCGGTCCATAAGCCTTCCCGCAGCGCCGTCAAGGCCAGGCCTTCGCGGGACATGTTGGAGGCTCGATCTCCCAAGCGTTCGGCCAGCTCTTCCGGGATGTCTACGGTGATGGTCATCGGGGCGTCACTCCTTACGATTAGTATAACGCCGCTAGCGGCGGATGAGGACCTCGCGGAGGTGGTCGCGGGCGAGGAAAAACTTGGTGGAGGCGAAGTTCTTGAAGATCTTTTCGATCATGCGGTTGTTGAAGTGCTGGGCGGGGCGGCGGCGGTCTTTTTCGGCGAGAAAGAGGGCGTTGCGCCCTTGGACTTGATAGGAGAAGACCGGGACATCTTCAATGCGCTCGTCGGCGTGGAAGACGGCGAGGAGGGGCGCTCCGGGGCGGGTGATGGAGTAGATCTGCTCGAGGACGGGTTCCAGGAGTTCGGGGCGGAGGTATTGGAGCGAATCCCAGAGGAGGACGGCGTCGAACTCGCCTTCCTTGTGGCCGAGGGTGTGCTCGACAAAGATGTCGACGCGGTCGGGTTCGAGTTGGCGTTCGAGGTAGCCGGGGCCATTGCCGAAGGCGAGTTCGAGGGCGCGGTAGAAGGGGTCCGGACGGGGAACATGATCCTGCTGAAAAAGGAATTCGGTGGTGGCGGGCGCGCCGCCGAGATCTAGAATCTTCAGCCGGTCCTGGCCGTCGAGGGCGAGGAAGAACTGGTCGAGACCGTTGGAGGGGCGGGTCAATTCAATGGGAGCCGAAGGCTGGACAGGCGGCGGCCGATAGGATGGGAGGGGGGGAGGGTTGTCGTCGGGTTGGAAGAGGTTCCGCAGCTTGTCCAGCACAGCACTCATTTCTTGTGGTCGGTTGGATTGAGGGTTTGTTGAGCCGGGGTCGGGGCGGGGGCGGGCGCGGCCTTGGGCTCAACGGCCGGGGCGGGTTTGGATTCGGGGCGGAGGCTGCTGACGGAGCCGTTGATGGTTCCTTCTTCCTCGCAGACGAATTTGACGGTTTTCACGTCGCCGAGGAGTTTGGCTCCGTTGCGAATTTCCACCTTTTCGGTGCCTTCGACGTTGCCGGTGACTTGGCCCTGAATGATGATGTGGCGAGCCTTCACCGTGGCGGCTACCTTGCCGTTGGGGCCGATGGTGACCCGGTGTTCCTGGGCTTCGACGGTGCCGTCGACGGAGCCATCGACAATGAGATCTTCACGGGCGATGATCTGGCCTTTGATGTAGACGGCTTTGCCGATGGTGGCAACGCCGCGGGGGGCCTCCGGTTCATAGGAGCGGACGGAGGGGGTGGTAGACAAAGGGGTGTTTTCCTTGGCGGGATCAGGAGTTGATCGAGAGGGTTGTTCTTCTTCGCGGTCGCGGCGTTTCCACATAGTAAACCCTCATGCTAAACCGGATTGCAACGGAAGGCAATGAATAACCTTACATTACGGAGGGGATTACCCGTAGAATCAGCTTTGAACCGCTAGTGTTACCCCGGTAAACGCGTTGGGTGGCTTTGACGAAGTCGGCGGAGAGCGCCTTAGGGATGTCCATGAACTTCTGGGGGTTGCGGTCGGTGAGGGGGAACCAGGAGCTTTGGACCTGGACGAGGAGGCGGTGGCCTTTACGGAACGTGTGGAAGACGTCGGGCATGGGGAACTCGATGCGGTCGGACTGGTTGGGGACGAAGGGGACGGGGGTTTCAAAGCTTTTGCGGAACTTGCCACGGAAGGGCTCGCCGCGGACGAGTTGTTGGTAGCCGCCCATTTTGGTGGGATTTTTGTCGATGAAGGACGGGAAATCGCCGGGATAAACGTCGATCAGTTTGACGACGAAGTCGGAGTCAGTGGCGGAGGTGGAGACGAGGAGGGAGACGTCGATGGGTCCGGCGATGGTGAGGTCATCTTTGAGGGGTTCGGTCTCAAAGGTCAAAACGTCAGGACGCTGGGAAGCGAAGCGTTGGTCTTCGGTCATGTAATCGCGGGCCATACCGAGGTTGGTGTATCCGAGGTAGGGGACGGGTTTGTTGGGGTCGGAGGTGTATTCGTCGAAGCCGGCGGTTGGTTCGGGCTGCCAGGCGAGTTTGCTGTTGGCGGCGAGGTAGAGGGGCTTGGGTTGGGCTTCGGCGGGGGGCCATTGGGCGAACTGCTGCCATTCGTTGCGACCGGTGGAGAAGACCCAGGCGCGGGGGAACTTGCCGTCGCCTTTGGCTTTGAGATGGTATTGGAAGAAGGCGAATTCGATGGATTCGCGGTAATAGGCGGCGGTTTTGGAGCCAAAGTGGAGGTTGCCGACGGTTTCGCCATCGCCACGGGCCCAACTGCCGTGGGTCCAGGGGCCCATGACGAGGGTGTTATGGGCGGGAGCCCCGTTTTTCTCCATGAATGCGTGGGTGCGGAGGGGGCCTTGGGCGTCTTCGGCGTCGAACCAGCCGCCGACGGTGAGGACAGCGGGTTTGATGCCTTTGAGGTGCCGCCAGATGCCGCGCGCCTTCCAATAGTCGTTATAAGTGGTGTTGAGGGTGTTTTCGAGCCAGTAGGGGTTGGAGCTTTTGAAGTATTTTTCGTTGGCGTTGCCGAGGCCGCCCATGCGGAGGTAGAAATCGTAACCGTCGGGGGTTTTGAATTGGAAGGGGACGGAGGCGGCGGGCGGGGCGGGGTCGCCTTTGCGTTCGACGAAGCTTTGGTAGAAGCCGAAGTTGGCGGCGAGCATGAAGGCACCGTTGTGATAGGAGTCATCGCCGAGGTAGTAGTCGGTGACGGGGGCTTGGGGGGAGGCGGCGCGGAGGGCGGGGTGGGCGTCGATCAT
>JANODS010000240.1:0-9706 GCA_031412835.1 Acidobacteriota bacterium
AGCCAGAGGTGGTTGAGGCGCTGGTTGACCGGTATGCGCCTCGGGCGATCGTGGAGCGAAACGATGCTTCGGTCCGGCTGAAGGAGGAACTACCGTTGCGGAGTGGAGTAATCCATGGGGAGCTGACCGGGCCGGTGACCGTGACGATGAACGGCTTAACCTTTGAGGCGAACCTGCTGGGCGGGCAGAAGACCGGCGTGTATCTCGACCAACGGGAGAATTATCTGGCGGCGGCGCGGTGGGGCCACGGCAACGCTCTCGATTGCTTCACGTCTTCCGGCGGTTTTGCGCTCCACTTGTCGCGGAGCTGCGCCCAGGTGGAAGGGGTCGATAGCGGGGCCGGGGTGCTGGCCACGGCTGAGGCGAATCGGCAACGCAACGCCTGTGAAAACGTAAAGTTCCGCGAGGCCGACGTGTTTGATCTGCTGGCCGGATATCGAACCGGAGGGCGGCAGTTCGACACCATCATCCTCGATCCGCCGGCGTTCGCTAAATCAAAAGCGCAGATTGACGGAGCCGTGCGCGGCTACAAGGAACTGAACCTGCGGGGCTTGCAATTGCTCGCTCCGGGCGGCACTTTGGTGACCTGTTCTTGCTCCCATCACGTCAGCGAGGCGATGTTGTTTGAAGCCGTTTCCGAGGCCGCGCGAGACGCCCGTCGATCGCTCCGGGTGCTGGAACGGCGAGTGCAGGCGCAGGACCATCCCGTGCTCCTAACCGTGCCGGAAACGCTCTATCTGAAGTGCCTGTTTTTCGAAATGCTGTAGCCGGTCTGTAACAGGCCCTTTGCGCTCGGTCGCACAAGCTGGTATCGTGTCGGGCGGCCCATTGCGAGGGCCGTCTATTCGACCGGAGGGAATATCTGAATGCTATTGCGTTCCAAGTTACGGCTATTCGTCTCGTCTGCCTTCTTTACTTTGCTGGCCAGCGCCCAGCAACCCGCGCATAGCGGCGGCGGAGAGGCTAATCTCGTCCTACCCGATTTCAACCAGGCGACCTTCCTGGGCGGAATCACAGGATTCAACCTTTTACTCGGCGGTATGTTCGTCGCGGCGCTAGGCCTCGTGTTTGGCCTGCTGATCTACCGCGAACTCCAGAACATGCCGGTGCATCAATCGATGCGCGACATCTCCGAGCTTATCTACGAGACCTGCCAAACCTATCTGGTCACGCAAGGTCGCTTCCTCATGATCCTCGAGCTATTCATCGGCTCGATCATCGTCTTCTACTTTGGTTATCTTCAGCATTTTGAGTCCTTAAAAGTTGCAGTAATTCTTCTGTTCAGCGTGGTTGGCATTGCGGGTAGTTATGGTGTCGCGTGGTTCGGAATTCGCGTGAATACCTTCGCGAATTCACGTTGCGCGTTCGCGGCGTTGCGCGGGAAACCGTTCCCCTGCTACGCCATTCCGCTGAAAGCCGGCATGAGCATCGGCATGTTGCTGATCTCGGTGGAATTGATTTTGATGCTGTTCATTCTGCTCTTCGTGCCGCGTGATTACGCCGGTGCCTGTTTCATCGGCTTCGCCATTGGCGAATCCTTAGGGGCGGCCGCGCTCCGCGTCGCGGGCGGCATCTTCACGAAGATCGCCGACATCGGGGCCGACCTGATGAAGATCGTTTTCAAGATCAAAGAAGACGACGCGCGAAACCCCGGCGTGATTGCCGATTGCGTTGGCGACAACGCGGGAGACTCCGTCGGCCCTTCAGCGGACGGCTTCGAAACCTACGGCGTCACTGGCGTCGCGCTGATCAGCTTCATCCTGCTGGCCGTGACGAAGGAAGAGGTTCGGCTGCAGTTGCTCGTCTGGATCTTCGTCATGCGCGTCGTGATGGTGGTGGCCAGCGCCCTCAGTTACTTCATCAACGAAGCGTGGGCAAAGTCGAAGTATTCGAACGTCGACAAGATGAACTTCGAAACGCCGCTGACGACCCTGGTTTGGCTCACATCGTTTATCTCAGTCGGGCTGACTTACCTGGTGTCGAGCCTGTTGATTCCGACCCTCGGCGGCGACATGTCGCTGTGGTGGAAACTTTCGAGCGTAATCACCTGCGGCACTCTGGCCGGGGCGATTATTCCGGAACTGGTGAAGGTGTTTACCTCCACTGATTCCGCGCACGTGCGGGAGGTGGTAACTAGTTCCCGCGAAGGCGGCGCTTCGCTCAACATCCTTTCGGGCTTGGTCGCGGGTAACTTCAGCGCGTTCTGGCTGGGCATGACCATGCTCCTGCTGATGGGCGCTTCCTACTACATCAGCATGATGGGCTTAGCGTCGTTGATGATGGCTCCCGCCGTGTTCGCCTTTGGCTTGGTGGCGTTCGGGTTCCTGGGCATGGGCCCGGTGACGATCGCCGTCGATAGCTATGGCCCAGTAACCGATAACGCCCAAAGTGTCTACGAACTCTCGCAGATCGAAGACATCAAGGGCATCGAAAAAGAGATGGAGGCCACTTTCGGTTTCCGGCCTCAATTTGAGAAAGCCAAGCACTTCCTCGAAGAGAACGACGGCGCCGGCAACACCTTCAAAGCAACCGCCAAGCCAGTACTGATCGGGACCGCCGTCGTAGGCGCGACGACGATGATTTTTTCCATCATCGTTTCGCTAACCAATGGCTTGCAGCCGGATAAGTTGATTTTCCTCTCCATCCTGCATCCGCCGTTTTTGTTGGGCTTGATGACGGGCGGCGCGGTGATCTATTGGTTCACCGGTGCTTCCATGCAAGCCGTGACCACGGGCGCCTATCGGGCGGTCGAGTTCATCAAGGCGAACATGAAACTGGACGGCACGAATAAGGCGTCCACCGAAGACTCGAAGAAGGTGGTTGAAATCTGCACGAAATATGCGCAAAAGGGCATGTTCAACATCTTCCTCGTCGTGTTTTTCCTCACCTTGGCGTTCGCCTTCTACGAGTCGTACTTCTTCATCGGCTACCTGGTTTCGATCGCGCTGTTCGGGCTATACCAAGCGATCTTCATGGCCAACGCCGGCGGCGCGTGGGACAACGCAAAGAAAATCGTCGAAGTGGAACTGAAGGCCAAAGGAACTCCGCTGCATGATGCGACCGTCGTCGGCGATACCGTCGGCGATCCATTCAAAGATACGAGTTCGGTGGCGATGAACCCGATCATCAAATTCACAACCCTCTTCGGACTCCTCGCTGTCGAACTGGCCGAAAGTTTCAAGGCGCAAGGGTCCGACATTACGTGGATGCTGACGCTTGGATTCCTCGTGGCTGGCCTGTACTTTGTGTGGCGCAGCTTCTATGGCATGCGCATTCAGAGCGGGAATTAGAAACCAGCCATCCGGCCGTATAACCCGGTGACTAACAGCGGGAAGTAATGCCGGTAAAGCGTGTATCGAAGGTAGAAAACGTTAGGGAAGCCGGTGCCTGTGGCGAGCGATTCGCTCCAGGCACCGTCTGCCTCTTGCGTATCGACCAGGTAGCGCAGGCCCCGTTCGGCCGATGCCGAATCGTGGCGTCCAGCCGAGAGCAGGCTGAGCAGCGCCCAGGCCGTTTGCGAAGGCGTCGACGGCGCCGCGATGAAGCGATTCGCTTCATAACTCATGCAACTTTCGCCCCATCCTCCGTCGACATTTTGCGTCGATTGGACGAAGTCGGCCGCCTTGCGGAAGACGTTGAGATCCGGCGAATCAGCCGCGCGAAGACCGCGTAGAGCCAAAAACGTGCCGTACAGATAGTTCACTCCCCAACGGCCGTACCAACTGCCGTTTTGCTCCTGGGCCTTCAGTAGGAAGTTGACGGCGTTGTGGACCACCGGGTCGGAATGGGGCAGGCCACGGCGACAGAGAGCTTCCAGCACGCGGCCCGTAATGTCGGGGCAAGTGGGGTCGAGCATCGCATTGTGATCAGAGAAGGGAATGCTGTTCAGCACCCCCCAATCGTTGTCCGCGTCGAAGGCGGCAAAGCCACCGTCCTGGGATTGCATGCCCTTGAGCCAAGCCATCGCGCGGGCTTCGACGGCCGCCTGCTGCTCGGGTCGCGAAGCCTGGCAGTGTTCCAAAGCCAATAGCACCATCGCCGTATCGTCGATATCTGGGTAGTGCTCGTTCGAATACTCAAACGCCCAGCCGCCGGGTTGTAGATGGGGCCGCTTGACGGTCCAGTCGCCGCGTCTGCGCACCTCGCGCGCCATCAGCCAATCGGCAGCTTGCCGCTGTGCCGCGGGATCAAGATGGTTCGTTTCGCCAAGGGCAAACGCTGCGTACGCTGTGTCCCAAACCGGCGAGAAGCAAGGCTGAAAATAGAGCGTCTCCTCGGTCTCGGTGAACAACCGGTCGAACTTCGTGATGGCCTCGACCAGGTCTGGATGGTCCTTCGGATAGTCCAGCGCCTCAAGCGCCATGATCGAATACATCATGGACGGGTAAATCGCGCCCAGACCATCGGCGTTGCGACAGCGTTCGAGCATCCAGCGCTCCGCCAACCGGATGGCCGCAATGCGGGAATCCCGATGGCCGCGGCGCTCCCAGAGCTTCAGCAAACGGTCCACCTGATGAAAAATGGGCGAGATGATGCGGTCCCGCTTCGGCAGGCTCAGGTTGTTGCCCGAGTGGAGGAGCTCGTTCAGATCGATTCCCGCCGGGGCCGGGCGAATGCCGCCGACGGCTTGGACAATCGACAGGGGGACCACGATGGCGCGGGTCCAAGATGCCATCTCATACAGCACCCCACCCGGAAAAAGGCTGCCGCCGGGCAGTAACATCAGTTCGGGAGGAATCGTAGGAACGTACTTACGGGGATAGAGACCGAAGAACGAAAGATTAATTTTGGTGTAGCTATTGCAGGCCTGGAGGCCGCCCAAGTCTAAGACTCGGTTCCGAGCGCGGCGGAGGGGCTCAAAGTCGGGGATGTAGCCGCACAGGCGCAGGGCGGTGTAGGCCTTCACCGTGGCGTTGACGTCGGCGGGACCATCCGGGAAAATGTGCCAGCCCCCATCCGGCATCTGCTGCGATAGGATTCGTCGGCAGACTTTCTCCAACCGGGGTCGCGAAGGGGGATTCCAAACGCCGTCGACCGGCGGATGGAGCCACAACTGGAGCAGAATGTAGTCAGCCTCCAGAGAGACATCGGCGAGGAGTTCGCCACACCAGTGTCCGTCCGGCTTCTGCAGCGCAATCAGCGAACTGGAGCTTCGACGACTGGCGTCGCGCGCGGCGGCAAACAACGCGCGCCGCTCGCCAACAATTTGGCCGGGCTGAGGAATGCGTCGATTAAACGAGGAACTGGTCCAATTCGTACCCATGAAGCAGGAGTCAGAAACGGCTGACTCTCTCATTATACGAACCCTGTGCAATACAAGATCCTTTATGGGACTACGGAATCATCCTGGGTAGCGGAATTCGCTCTCCGCGTCGATCTATTGTTTGATGAACAAGTTCGTCCTACTTCTTCTCCTCTTCGTCAGCTTGTGCTCTGGACAGCAGAGCCCCGCGAAACGTACCGTTCCGATGGAACCATTGCCAGACGAACCCGTGGTCCGGGCACCGTTGCCGATGCTGCCCGTGGAACGCCCCAAAATACCGCAAAAGCCCGCGGCGACGTTCGAAGATTCCCTGCGGAAGCAGGCCGAGAGTGTGAATCGTCAGGTCCAGGCGTTGCAGGAACAGAACCCGAACTTTTGGCGGAGCACTCCTTTGGCTGCCGCGCCGGAAAATCTTCCGGCGGAGCCGTTCGAAGCGGCGAACTGTCCGCCGCTGCCAACCGTGGACTTACGCGCCCTCGTGGATCGAGAAGCCAAGAAGCAAGAGATCAGTTCGACCCTCCTCCATGCCGTGATTGAACAAGAGTCCGGAAATCTTCCTTGCGCGGTATCGAGCAAAGGCGCGATGGGGCTGATGCAGTTGATGCCTGCCACCGCGCAGACCCTGCAAGTCAAAGACCCTTTCGATCCGGGCCAGAACATCGCCGGCGGGAGCCGGTTCTTGAAGTCCCTTCTCGACCGATACAAGGGAGATCTGCCCAAGGCCCTAGCCGCCTACAACGCGGGGCCGGGTCGCGTCGATCAGGCGGGAGACGTGCCGAATATTCCTGAAACGCAGAACTACGTGGACCGCATCATGGCCCGCATCGCGGCGAAAGATCAGGCGATTCAGTAGCCTTACTTCGGCCGCAGTTGGATGCGCTCGATCGTACTCGCCTCGATCACGGGTCGGGTGAAAAGCAGGGGATGATACTTGCCGCTCGCCCAGTCCGTTAGCAAATCACTATAGTGGGGAGAGTCAGGGTCGCCGGACTCGCCGGGCGCATTGGTCGTGCGGCTGCGGTCCCAGTTTGCCGTATCGAGCAGCATCCGGAAGCTGGCTCCAGACGCAGCCCGGAAGTTAGCCCCGCCCGCGGCATTGATCGTGTTCGCGTCACCGGGCAAGGCCACCGGCCCCCGGTCGAACGGGCGAATCTTGCTCGGGTGAGCCAGATACAACATGTGGATATTGCCCCATTTCCAGTTGGACTGATGGGGACCAAACGAGCGGGTCAACTCGCCCAAGGTCGCCGCGAGCGTGCGTTCTAACGCCGCCGGATTGGGTTTCGCTTCCAGCGCTTTCAGAACGGTACCGATGTTGGCGCGCGCGCCCAGGTTCGCTGGTTGAAAAATCGCCGGACCCAGCTTTGCCATCCACACCGCAACCACGGCGGCCGGCATCGAATCGGTCGACATCTTCGCGTCCCAAGCGAGTAGGGCGGGCAAGATCTCCCTCCCCGCACTCGCCGGGCCGGGGTCCCATTTTCGGAGAATCGCTTGGAACCGCTTCGCTGGCTCCGAAACCACATCGAACTGGAGCCGTTCGAAATCGTCGAGCGACCACTTCGGCCGAGTCGCCAACTGCGCCCGAATGCGGTCGGCCCGAAATGGTTGCGCCCAATCGTAGTTCAAAATATGCGGAAAACCGGCCGGAAGAATGTTGTTGTTCGCCGTCGCCAGCACCCCCTCTCGAGGATTTAAGGAACGGGGCAGTTGGGCCGGGTCTAGAAATCCCGCCCATTCGTAGGTCCCCGTCTGGCCCGGCACCGGCAGCAATCCGTTCCACGATTTCCGAATTGGCGCCAGCCCCGCCACGGCGAAGCCAATGTTCCCCTTGGTGTCGGCGTAAAGCAAGTTCTCCGCGGGTGCCTTGAATCGCCCCACCGCCTCGAGAAACTGCGGCCAAGTCTGCGCCTGGGCTAGCGAGAGCCCCGCCAAATAGCCCGCCGTGCCGGGTTCAGAACCAACCCAGCGCATCACATACGCCCGGCGACGCGTCCGGTCCAGTCCAATCACCGGACCATGCAGCGTGTGCCGACACTCCACCACCTCCGGCTTCTTGCCCTTCACCGCCACCGAATGACGCTCCACCGTCATCTTCTTCCACACCCCGGCATGCAAGTATTCTTCGAGATTGCTCGGGTTCAACTGCTCCACGTACAAGTCCTGCTGGTCCGTCCCGGTGATCGTAAAGCCAAACCCAATTGATTCGTTGTGCCCCAGGGCGATGCCCGGCAGCGCGGGTTCTCCCGCTCCGATTTGATTGATCCCAGGAGCCACCAAGTGCACCGTCCGGCGCAAACTCGGGATCAGCAGAGATCGATGCGGATCGCTCGCCAGCAGCGGCTTCCCGGTCACCGACCGCTTGCCGGAAACGACCCAGTTGTTCGACCCCTGCATCTCAACCGTCACCGGATCGGTCGCCTCATCGAAATCCGCAATCGCGCCCGTTGTAATGTCCTTCAAACTCAGTTCGGCCGAGGAGCGCAACGACGTCGGCGGGTCGGTCGGGCGAACTTGCTCCAGCAGCGCGGCTCCGTACGTGTCGAGTTCGCGCGCCCGAGCCACCTCCCGCAACACATTCCCCATCATCGAAAAGACGGCTACCCGCGAAACGACGTCCTCCGGCTGCCACAGGCCGGGCGTGTAACCCAATTCCTGAAACTCCCGGGTCAGCTTTCCACCCTGCTGAATGTAGGCGTTGATGCCATTCGTAAAGGCGCGAGCAATGTTGTACGTGTCCGGTGCGTACGAGGTCCACTCCGCCTGCCAGTCGCCGCGAAAGCGCAAGAGCAGCGCCGTTCGGTCGCGCTCTATATAGCCTGGGCCCAACACCTCGGCCAGCTTCCCGGATCCGGTCCGCCGCCATAAATCAATCTGCCAAAGCCGATCACGAGCCGCCATGTAGCCCTGGGCGAAATACAAGTCCGTTTGATTCTGGGCGTAGATATGAGGAATCCCCCACTTATCGCGCAAAATCTCGACCGGAGCTTTCAAGCCGGTCAGACGCAACTCCTCCGCCGCCAGGGGCAGTGCGAGCAAAACGCACGCTAATTTAGCGAAGGCCATACCGGTCTCCTCTTCTCTTTCAACGCCGTCACACCCTCGGCATAGTCGGGCGACGCAAGTAGCTCGCTCCGTAGCTCCATCGCCATCTGGCCCGCCGACGCTTCGTCCAGCGATCTCTGCCGGTGCGCAAAGGTCATGCCGGAGCGAATCGCTTGCGGCGGAAAACCGGCGATCTGTTCCGCGATTGCCGTCGCCCGATCATCCAGTTCCATCTCCGGCGCGACCGCGTGAATCAAGCCCAACCGCAGCGCCTCGTCCGTTTGAAAAACTCGCCCAGTCAGTGCGATCTCCAGCGCCCTGCGCTCCCCGATCGCCTGCGCCAGGGCGCGGAACAGGATCAACGGAAACATCCCGATGCGCATTTCCGTCAGTCCGAAGCTCGATCCCATCGCCGCCACCACGCATTGGCAGTTCACGATCAGCCCGATGCCCCCGGCCAACACCGGCCCCTTCACCGCGGCCACGATTGGCTTCGAAATCCGCGCTCCCACCGAGAACAATCGTTCGTGCGCGGCGTCCGCCTCCGGCGTCTCTTCCAAGTCCAACCCCGCGCAAAAAATCTTCCCTTCCGCATCCAGCAGCAAGCATGATGTTCCCGGGTCTTCTTCCGCTTCGTGCAACGCTCGTAACAGCGCATGGCACAGTTCGCGGTTCAGCGCGTTCGCCCGTTCAGGGCGGGCAAGCGTCAACCGGCGAACCCGGCCTTCTTGCGAAACTTTGAGGAATGGACTCACAGAGGTTAGGATAACGATTCATGCTGGGATTCGATACTCGCATAGCTCGCGCGACTTGGACCGTACTCCTGATCCTGCTGGCCGTGGCGATCACGTGGTTGGCCCGCGGGGCCGTGCTCGTCTTCGTCCTGGCCCTGCTGCTCGCCTATTTGATCGCGCCAGCCGTGGCGCTCGCTGATCGCTGGCTCCCGACCCGCTGGCCCTACGGCGTCAAACTCGGCGTCGTTTACCTCCTGCTCTTCGGAAGCGCGGGGACGGCTCTCTTCCTCGTCGTCTCCCACATCGGGCGTGAAGCGGCTGATCTGGCTGCCAAACTGCCTGGCCTCGTGAAGTCCGGCGGGGCCCTTCTCGACCAGCCCCTCCCCGCGCCCCTGGAACCCTATCGCGAGCAGATCCGCATTTTCATCGAAGAACATATCCAAGAGATCATCCCCTTCCTCGGCTCCTTCGGGCGCGACCTCCTCTCCGGTGCCACCAACCTCCTTTACTTCGTCCTCATTCCCATCCTCAGCTTCCTCTACCTCCTCGAAGCCCCCACCGTGCGCAACAAAGTCGGCGAGTTCTTCGGCGACCGAAATCACCGCTCCAAAGTCGATGCCGTCCTCGCGGACATCAACCTCTGCCTCGGTGCCTACATGCGCGC
>JANODS010000241.1:0-1441 GCA_031412835.1 Acidobacteriota bacterium
ATGGGTCAAGTCGGCGCCGGAGTCGAGCACGACCACTTCGATGGATTGACCGCCTAGGGTCAGCGGCACCCCGGCGGCCTCGTGTTGCCAGCCTGGGTAGTACGCGGCCCAAGCCCGCTTTCGCAGTAACTCAGCACCGCAGGCCGTGGTCGGCGCCGCGGATCTAGTCAGGCAGGGCCTTCCCTGCTCGGCAGCCCAAGCGGCGCGCGGGCCCAACGAAAAGCTAGGAGGAAATGGGAGCGGGGTCTCCAAAATCGGTCCCATTTGGAAGTAGCGCCGGGGAGTCGGCCCGACCTCTCTAACCCTTCGTTTGGTCTCGTCCATGATCCGGCGGATCCGGCGAATCGCCGCGTCCAGGTCAACGGCGGAGAGCGACCGCACAAAATTGAGCGCCCACTTTCCGCGCATACGTGATCGCGGCACCAAGTCGACAACGGACAGCAGACCGAGGCGCTGAAGTTCTTGATCCTCGGAAAGCCGGTCCTCATTTCGATCGGGAACGTAAGGATCGATCCAAAGCAGGATCTGCGAAAAGTCGAAAGCGGGAAATGGGTAAGCCATACAGTAAGGACGGCGGAATTATTTCACATTTGGGGCCACCGGCGAAAGCGGCCTCCGATTGTAACCAAATAAACCTTTACTTCAACTGTCATGAAACCGTAACATGAAACCAGCCGTCCAATCGGACGAAGAGCTTGCTTGACGCCCGCTTCCTAAAGGCGGATGATCAAAACTGGGAGGGTATTACCATGACGAAAATATTGACGGCGGTATCCCTGGGAATCGTAATGTCCGTCGGCGCTATGGCGCAGATGGCCATCTCGGCCAAGTCGGGCCTCATCGCTCACGTCGAAGGCCGAGTACTCCTCGGCGAACAGGAAGTCGCCCTGAAAATGGGCGGTCGGCTCACCGAAATGAAGCCAGAACAGGAACTGAAGACGCTCGAAGGTCGCGCCGAAGTGCTGCTGACCCCTGGCGTTATCCTGCGCGTCGGCGAAAATTCGTCGATCAAAATGATTGCTAACCGCCTCGAAGACACGCGCGTTCAGCTCACCTCGGGCACCGCCGTCGTCGAAGCCACCGAAATCGCCAAGGAACACGCCGTCACCCTCCTCGTCGGCGATGCCGCCTTCGCCCTCCGCAAAATGGCTCTCCTCAGCCTCGATGCTACCGCCGGAGTAAAAGTTTACAAAGGCGAAACGCAAGTCATCGCGGGCGGAACCGCCCAGACGCTACGCGAAGGCCGCATGATGGAAACCACTGGCAGCTTCGCCGTCGCCCGCTTCGATAAGAACGACACCGACCCCCTCTACCGCTGGGCCAACCGCCGCTCCGAAATGTTGGCTATGGCCAACATCGCCTCCGCCAAATCCGCCCAACGCATGGGCAACGGCGGCATGGGCTACTCCCAAGGCGGCTGGCTGTACAATCCGTACTTCAA
>JANODS010000242.1:0-2669 GCA_031412835.1 Acidobacteriota bacterium
GGTGGCGGCGGCGCATAACCCTATGTCCGCCAACGGGGTAGTAGTAATGGTACACTCCTATGGTCAGCCTGATCGCAGACCAATATCTGGATGCCCACCTCTCAACAAATCGCCTTCGGGCTGAGTCTTGTCACCAGTTTGGGTGCGGGACTCGTGGCTGTCACCCTTTTTCGTCGCGGTCTAGTGGGTTCGTATCGAGCGTTCTTTTGGTACCTGTGCGCAGAGTGCGTCATCGGGCTTGTTTGGTGGGTTATTCGACGCGCCGGAAACAATTATTATATCGGATTAGCCTATCTGATTTCGCAGCCGTTACTGTGGGTGTTTTACCTGGCTGTCGTCTTGGAGATCTACCGAAAGTGTTTGTACCGCTTTCGGGGAATCGCGCGGGTTGGACAGCAAATTTTATTGTTTGGGTTGATCGGGTCGATGATTTTGTCGGTTGCCACGATTCAGCCGGATCTCGAACTCTCTCGACACCTTTCGGCCGTGAAGGTACTTTACGTCACGGCGGCGCATCGAGTGATCACTGGAGGCATCACGCTGTTTTTGCTTTTGTTGGCCGTGGTGCTGAATTGGTTCCCGGTACCCATCGCCCCGAACACACTTTTGCACACCGCGGTATCGTTCTTTTTCTTCCTTTCGATGACGGCAGCGCATTTGTACCGGAATTTGACCGGAACGGATGCGACCGATAATATGAACGCCATTGTGATGATTATGGGCACCGGATGCCTGATCGCGTGGGGAGTGCGCCTGGTTCCGGAGGGGGAATCGGATGGCGGAATTCCCGAACAGAATCCGAAGGACGGCGGATGGCTGCTCGAGCAGATGGAAGCGATCAACCGAGCGCTCCTCCGCGTCGTGAAGTAGCCCTTAATTCATCCGGAATAAGGTGCTTTCCGGCATTGCATTCGTCTTCGATTCTCTATAGAATCTTGTTTAGTGCCTGAACGGGAGTGGCCCAACTCAGGATGAGGCATAATCTGGTGACGCTGTTTTCCAGGCTACTCATCCACCTAGGCAAGAGGTGCAACAAAGATGACATTGGTCCCGGTTATCGTAGGAATTCTAGGAATTGCGGTGTTCGCCACACTGCTCGCAAATTTGTTTTTGAAGTCGGAACGTTCTGCCAAAGCCAACCAACGCTTTGACGAACAGTGGTTTGACGACTTTTCCGCGTTTCGTTATCTTCCGATGCGTCGGCTTTTGAATGGTGCGGATGAAGCGTTTGTGCAGCGGCAGCAACAGAACGGCGGGGGCACGTTGCGCGAGTTTCGCGCTGAACGACGGATGTTATTTCGCTTGTATTTAAAGGACCTGCAGACTGACTTTGCCCGTTTGACCCTAGGAGCCAAGCGAGCGATTCTGGCGGCGACAGAGGACCAGTCGGATCAGGTTTCCTCGTTGATTCGGCTGGAATGGAACTTTCGGAAAGCGGTTTGGATGGCGCATGGTCAACTTTTCGTCCACGCCTGCGGGTTCAGCCCCGCCGATGCTACTGGCTTGATCGACGCGCTGCAACACTTTGAATTCTCCATTCGCGAGTCTTACGTGGCGCTGGATCGACCGACCGTGTAACGGTGACGGAAAGGAGTTTCCTTTCTCCTTGTGTCGGTATACCATAAAGGCCATGCGGCTCCTCTTTTGGGTTTCCATTTCGGCTATTCCATTGCTGTACGGGCAGGCGTCGGCTCCCAGCCACTGCGTGGTGGTTTCGAATGGGGCGCCCGCACTGCCCGCAAAGCTTTTGACTGGCCAAGGTTCGACGCCGTTTACGATCACGACAACTAGTGAGCAAGCGCAGAAGTTTTTCTCGCAAGGTGTAGCCCAAATGCATTCTTTTTGGGCTCGTGAGGCCGAGAGAAGCTTTTTGCAAGCCGCGGCTCTCGATCCAAAGGCGGCTATGCCGTGGTGGGGGGTTGCCATGGTGGCAGCGGGCGACTACCGGCCTCACTTTCAACTGATTCGCGACAAGAACGCCGCACCGAAGGGAATGACGCCGCCTTTGCAACGAGCTATCGATGCCGCAAAAAAGGCCGCGGCCTTGGCGGATGGCGTGAGCCCTCGTGAACGGCTTTATATTGATGCGATTGTCGCTCGCCGCAACCATCCCCTCGACGATGCCGCGGCCGACGCTGGCTATATCAACGGCCTGCGGAAAGTGATTGCCGCCCATCCGGACGAGGTGGAGGCGCCTACCTACCTTGCTCTGCACCTGATGGACGGATTTCTCACCCCTCATCGGGAGCCTCGCCCGGGCTCGATGGAAGCGGTGAGCCTATTGAAAGCTCTAGCCATCAAGATGCCGGACCACGCCGGGGTGCACCACTACATCATCCATGGCTGGGAAGGCTCTTCGTTTGCAAAAGACGCGTGGTCGAGTTGTGAACGGTATACGGCGTTGGTTCCGGAGATCCCGCACGCTCTCCACATGCCCGGTCACATTTATTCACAGACGGGCAAGTTGAAGGAAGCGACCGATAGCTTTGTCGCGGCCGGTAAGTTGGAGCGGGCGTTCATGGCGGCCGATCCGGGGTATGGCAATCTGCACCACGGTCACAATATCCACTATCTGGCGGTAGTCCAGGCGGCGGCGGGCCACTATGACGATGCGATCCAATCGGCGAACGAGTTGCTCGCCCTGAAGGAGACCCCAGCGGAGGCCAAGC
>JANODS010000243.1:0-1275 GCA_031412835.1 Acidobacteriota bacterium
GGAAACAGGTCGGACACCTCAATCCCGCTCTTGCCATGCCGTTGAAACGTTCGCTTCGTCCCCAGCAGTCGAGCGTCCTTGGCCACAAATTGATACTTCGCCTCGCCAAACTCCTTCGGCCGCACCTGTCCGTCCAGTTGGTTCAACAGCGGCTTCGGATCGAACGTTTCGATGTGGCTCGGGCCCCCAGCCTGGAAGAGGAAAATTACCGACTTGGCCTTCGCCTTGTCCGGCATGTGCGGCGGCTTCGGGGCCAGCGGATTCTTCGCCGCGGCTTGCGCCATCATCTGCGCCATAGCCAGCGAACCAAAGCCACAAAAGGCGTCAGTCACGAATTCACGGCGATTGCGAGTCCAGCGGATATGTTCAGACATCGTTCGTTAGTCCACGTAAAGAAATGCGTTCAAATTCAAAACGGCCAGTGCAAATTCGCGCAACGGCTGCCCCTCGGTCAAATACTGCGCGGCAATCGCCCGCTCCCTGGCCGAAGGCAGGCGGCTCGTCGTCAACAGCCAAGCCCGTTCAATCATCTTGTTCCGGTCGCCTTTGGCTTCCGCTTCCAGCCGAGCCGCAAACGCCGTCGCCATCCGCGACGCCAGGTCTCCGTTGGTCAACTCGAGCGCCTGCGGAGCATGCGTCGAAGATTCCCGCCGCGCACAACTGATCTGCAAGTCCGGCGCATCAAACGTTTCCATCATCGGCAGCCGCAAATTGCGCTTGGCCATCAGATAAACGCTACGCCGATTGTGCTCTGCCGGGTCCGGCGTAATCGCCCATTGCGACGGCTTATAAAGGAACTGCACCAGCTCCGGATCCACCGGCACAATCACACTCGGTCCGCCCGCCTTCGGGTTCAGTTTCCCCGCCACTTGCAATAAACTGTCCCGCAACTCCTCGGCTTCCAGCCGCCGCCGACCCCAGTGCCAAAGCAGTTTATTCTCCGGGTCCTGCGCTTCGGCCTCTTTTGCCATCGGCGAATCAAACCCTTGCTTCCAGGTATTCGACAGCAGTAACATCCGGTGCATCGGCTTCATCCGCCAACCACCCGCCACAAACTGATTCGCCAAGTAATCCAGTAACTCCGGATGGCTCGGCCGCAAACCCATCTTCCCAAAATCGTTCGGCGTGGCCACCAACCCCCGGCCAAACTGCCAGCTCCAAATCCGATTCGCCATCACCCGCGCCGTCAAAGGATTCTCCGGGTCAATCACCCATTCGCCCAGCTTCGTCCGCGGATTCTCCGGCAGTGTCATCCGCTCCGGCGTGCCCTCGGGC
>JANODS010000244.1:0-7557 GCA_031412835.1 Acidobacteriota bacterium
CAATCTAAGCATCGGCATTACACCCGAAGAAACGTCGCCGGTATCGAACTGCCCTCGCCGGTAGCGGTGTTTTGCGCTTTGGCCAGTTCCAAGATCTGGTTGTGGAGATCGTCCACCTTCCCGCTGGCTGCGGCGGCGTCAAACGCGTTCATTGTCGGCCCGTAGAACCGTCGGAATAGATCCACGAGGTCCGCCGGGCTCTTCCGCCACGAGCGACACTTTATCCGGAGTTACCCCCGCCGCTCCAAACCGCTCGAGAATGTGCGCTTCGACGCCCCAGGTCATCGGGCTTACGAACCCGTCCGGCGGCGGCCGGAGAAACGAAGCGCTGGTTTTGAGTAACTGCGAAACGAACGATGTCGGGTCATTCGGAATCCAGTTGCCCATTACAATCCGCCCGCCTGGCTTGGTTACCCGCACCATCTCCTTGGCCACGTCGAACGGCTTCGGAGCGAACATTGCGCCGAACACCGTCAACGTCAAATCAAACGAGTCGTCCTCAACATCTTCCAGGTTGCAGGCATCGCCCTCCTGAAATCGCAGACGCTCCATCCCCTCCGCCGCCGCTGCCGCCAAGATCCAAGACCCGCAGCGGCGCAACGCCGAGAGAGCGCACCAATACCTCTCCCGATTCCCCCATCAGTGCGGCGATTGCTGTAAAATCGCCCTTCTGTCACAAGGCCTTGTTCGGGTTCATGACCGGACGCTTTACTCTCAGCGTTCCAAGAACGACCATGAAGTATGGAAACCCGCAGACACTTTTTCCTCGCCGGCCCGAGCCTGCTCGTCGCCCAGACAGCCCCGTCGGACCAGCTTAATCTCGGCGTCATTGGGAGCGGCGGCCGTGGCACTTACGTGATGGGCGAGTTCCAGAAAGACCCCTCCGTTCGCGTCTCCAGCATCTGCGACGTCTACGAGCCGAACCTGGAAAGGGCCCTCGGTGCCGCAACCAAAAAGCAAGGATCGAGTCCCCGCGCCATCCGCAACTATAAGCAGATCCTTGACGACAAAACCATCCAAGCCGTCCTCATCGCGACCCCGGAACACTGGCATCACCGGATGGTCCTTGATGCCCTGGCCGCAGGCAAAGATATCTACGTGGAAAAGCCGCTTTGCCAATCTCCGGAGCAAGGCTCCGAACTCGTCCGCGCTGAAAAGGCGTCCAAGTGCATCGTCCAAGTCGGCATGCAGCGCCGCAGCTACGACCTCTATCTCGAAGGCCAAAAGATCATCGCCGCCGGCACCCTCGGCCATGTCCGTATGGCCCGTTCCTGGTGGCTCAATAACTACGTCGGCCAACCGCCCTCGGCCAAGCTCGACGGGCCGCTCGATTGGGAGCAGTGGCAGGGGCCGGTTGAGCACCGCGTCGCTCCGGACCCGGCGCGTTTTCGTCACTGGCGTTACTTCTCCGACTACGCCGGGGGCATCGCCGCCGACCAAGGAGCCCATGCCTTCGATGGCATTCATCTGCTCATGAATGCGTCTTACCCGCTCGCCGTCACCGCCTCGGCCGGCAAGGTCCAGAAGCCCGAGTTCGATACCCCGGAGTCGATGGTTACGATCGCCGAGTATCCCGAAGAGTTCCTCGGAATCTTCACGATCAACTACGCCGCGATGAAGTACAAGAGTAAGAACGACCAACTGACTCAATTAGACGGCGACTTAGCCCGGATGGACATCGGTCGGGAGGAGTGTAAAGTATTCCGGCAAGGGGAGGAAGATGCCCCGGCGATTCTAAAGACCTCGGCCCGGGGCTTCGGATTTGCGACGGAGGTTCACGTCCGAAATTTCCTCGATTGCGTCCGGACCCGCCAAACGCCCACCGCCCCCATGCGCCTCGGCTTTCAAGCCTGCCTGATCACGATGCTCGCGAACATTTCGCGGAAAACCGGTCGCCGCATCCGTTGGGACGATCGCTCCGGGAAAGTCGTCTAAGCTGGAAGCGATGCGAAATACTGGCGATGGTCAGTTGCACCCTCGCCGCCCAAAACGATTGGCCGGTCGTCAGTGCCACTCGCCCCATCCCTGCTCGCCCGAGCCTTTGGACCGAGGAGCTCGCTTCGCCGGAAACTCGTGACGCCGTTCGGTACGGCAACACCGATCGTCCGGTTCGTGCCCGAAGGCGGCATGGGAACGACGCCAAACGTTAGAAAGCGTAGTGGAGCGGGGAGGGCGTGCGCGTTCGTTATCTCGCCGAATACTATACCCAGGATCCCTGGAGCTACAAGTATCTGACGACGCTCGGTATCGCGCGGATCGACAAAACCCTTCCCGCTGGCGCGAAGGCCGACCGGCCCGCCCATTCCCGCAACAGTATCCATGTCGATATCGATCACGAAGCGCAAATCGCCGTTCAGGATCCGAATCTCATCCGCGCCCGGGAGCGTCCGAAAGCCAACCAGTTCGGTCTGCATGGCGTCGCCCTGAAATCGGTGGCAAATACGGTTGAACTAGACCGCAACCCGGCGGAATACCGGGCAACGATCACCGCCGAGGCCTTCCGCCGAGCTGCTAAAATTCGGACAAATTGAAACGCTCAGTTCTCCACGTAGACGTTGGCACCTCCGTTGGTCGTTCGCGGCACAACCACCGAAGCCCCCCGGTCGTCGATGAAGCGAACACCAATCCGGTGCAGCCCGTTCGATAGCGTTTTCGTATTGAATTCGCCCTCAAAGCCGATGTTCGGACAGGCGGCGATGCCCGTCAATCCAGCGCAGGCCTCCGGTCGCGGCAGTCCGTACCGCAACGACGAAACGGTCCCGCCGTCGACCAGTAGTTGCACCTGGACCACCCGCCCATCGGAATCGTACGCGTGCCCGGCAATGCGAATCGTGCCCGAAACCCGCGCCCCGTTCACCGGTTCCGTCAAAGCGCCCTCCGGAACCGTGTTCGTCGCATTGTCCACCACCACCCTCTGCGCCGGCAGCAACGTGAAGCGGCCCGCGGCATCCTGTAAGCGCAATTGGATCTTGTGTTCGCCGTTCGGCAACGTGGGCGTGCCCATCGCCGTGTTCAACGCGAAGCTGAAGCCGACTCCCGGGCAGTTCGGCGATCCACTGGCCTCACCGGCGCAAACGTCCGCCCGCGCCAAGCCGTAGCTGGCCCGTCCATAGACCACGTCGTCCACCAATACCTCGACGAAAGTCACCCGCGAAGCCCGGCCATAGGCCACACCCGTTACCACCGCAATCCCACTCACCGTCGCCCCGTCCGCCGGTGCTTCGATCCGCCCCTCCGGCATCGATCCCGCTCCAGCGGTCACGGCGAAGGTTCTCGGCTGCTCGGGAAAGTCGATGAAGCCGCCGCGCGCATTTGCCACCCTTAACTGCAGAGTGTGATCGCCCGGAGCCAAGCCCAGCGCGGCTGCGTCCAGCGTTGCGCTCAACCCCACGAACGGGCAGCCCGGTAAAGGGTTGGTTGCGCAATAATCCGCCCGCTGCACCGACGTGGCCGCACGAGCGCGGAAGACGCCATCGATCATCACGTGGACACCGGTGATGAACGTGTCGCTATCGGTGGCAATGCCCCGCACCTCAACCAGGCCCGCGGCGCTGGCTCCCGCGGTCGGCGTTTCCAGCACCACCCGCGGCAGGCTGGAGTTCCCAAAACCCGGCAGAAAGTCCAGCGGGGGTGACGTGGCGAAGTTCGACCGGCCCGCATGGGTGTTCGAGATCACACCCGACCCGTAGCCGCGGGCAATTCCCACCAGCGGCAAGCCCGCCTCGCAGCCACTGAAAGCCTGACTGTTGACCACGTTCGTGTTGCCCGTCGGGCCGTACTGGTAGCGAATGCGGCCATCGGAAAAGAGGGTCGCCGCGAAGTTCACTGGCTCCGGCACGAAGCCGAACGAACCCACAAACAAAGGCGACGTCTCGGCCACCCAGCGGAAGGTGATCGCGTCCGGCGACGGTCGGCTGACGTAGATATCCTCGTTCGGCTGCGCTAAACCGTTCGTGCGCATCCAGGCCCACATCGGGGAAATGCCCATTTGCGCCAGACTTGACGCGCGGTCCATGCAAGCGGGTGCCAGCGCCGTGTCGAATAGAATCTGACCCGTCGAGGCAAGCGTCACCACATTCACCTTGCGGTCATAAAACGGAAACTCAAACGGAAGCGGATAGTTCAACAGGGCGTTGCCAGTCTGGCGAAAGTTCAGACGCTGTTCCGCCGGAAATTCGTATCGCAGTCCGCCGGGGATCGACAGGGAATAATTCGGCATCGTGCTGGCGGTCAGCGCCACTTGCCGAAAGCCCGGTGCCGCGTCCACGTCGTTGTAATAAGCGGTAATGTCGTCGCCGGTCATCAGCGACAGCGCGCCGCTTTCGGCTGCCGTCGCCGCACCCGTCGTGAACACCGTGCCGATGTGAAAGCTGCCCTGGCGCCGCAGTTGGATCGTCTCCAGATCTCCCGAACTCGACCGCACTTGCACCGACACCGCGTCCCCTGTCAGGTTCCCGTCATGCAGCCGGATCCCCACGCTCTCGCCAATCGTCGGCAGCTCCGAGCGGAACGCCATTCGCCCCACCGGCGATGGCGTCTCGTAGGAAGCGTCCACCAGGATCGTATCCGGGCCGTTCGAATAGGCCAGCACGCCCAAGCCCCGCTTGGCGAAACCCGCCCAAATCTGTTGCTGGCTCGCGCCATTGAAATTCACGCGGTCCGCCAAAAGAATCGAGTCCCGCACATCGACCATCGACGGTCCGGGAGGAGCCAGTTTCATGCCGTCCAGCACATTCATCCGCAGCCGACGGCGACCTTCCCGCTCACCGAACTGGGCAATCAGGTTGGCGCGCATCTCCCACAGCGCCATCACCCAAATTCCCCCATCGTTGTGGACCGAAACGAAGTTCGCCGCGCGGCCCATGTCGCGATAGGTCAGCGGGTTTACGGTAAGGTTCGTCGAGTAAGGCCGCGACCGAATGCCCACGCCGAACGTGTTGTAGAGATACTCGCCGTAAGGATAGATTCCGTCTGGCGGTGCCCCCTCCGGAGTAAGATATTCCAGCGCCCAGAAGTCCGAAAACGCCTCGCCCATCGCGCCGCCCTGATGCCCCGTCAAACCGCGGACCAGGCGTAAAGTTACCCCGTGCGTATACTCGTGAATAATCGTTTCGGTGGAGTAAGCGCCGTCCGCCCAGCGGCCGGGCGACGACCCCAGGAACATGCAGATCATCGTCGGCGAACCATCCAGCCGCGAGCGCGAAGTATAGAAGGCGTTGTTCAAGGACGCCAGTCCCGGCGACTGCGAGCCGCAATGGCCGTAAGCCAACATCGGGTCGCCGCCCGCGCCACCGCGGCCCAGATTGTCGTCTTGAAAGTTTCCGGAGGCCTCATTAAACCCTAGGCCATAGAAGAAATCGTGGATGCGATTCACCCAATAGAATAGGTTCGTCGCCGCCGCTTCCCGATACAGCGCCGGGTTCGGCGCCCCGGTGCCTAACTCAAGCGGAAACTGGAAATCGCGCGCCGCCGCCGTCGCCATGATCGGCTCCCGCGTGAAGCTAAGCGCCAAGGGGTTGATGCCAGTAATCGTGTTATTGCCGGCGGTCGAGTTCCCCCAAAACCAGCCCTGTGGCGACGCAATCGGATCGCCGACCAGCGGCACCAATTCGCGCCGCACATACGGCGGTTCGCCTTCGAGCTTAGTGCCCGGCTGCGGCGTCGGCTGCGGGCTGCGCCCTGTGTAAACGAGTCCGCGCGGCGCTTGGTGCCACGTCATCGGGTCCCGATGAAACACGCGCTCGGCTTCGGCTGACACCACCATCTCCTCGGTCTCCACGCCATCCTCGGCCGTCGCGTAGATCAGCCAAGCGGGCTCTAGCTGTCCCCGGACCGGATACCAGACCGCCTGCCCCGCCGCTTCGGCCTTGCCCGCCTGGAACTGATAGCTCAGGTTGGCCCTCCGCGGCGCGGTCGACTTCGCGGCTACTTCCGTCAGCGTCGCCGCGTCGACGGTCGGGTCAACGCTATGCAGCGCCAGCCGCGCCGCGGAGCGAAGCGAACTCAGCACCGGCACCCGCGTCCCCTCGCCCGGAGGGTTGTAGAGCCGACCACCGGCGTTCAGAACGCGGCCCTGCGCGTCGAGGTTCACCACCCACTCCGCGCCGTAAACGTCCAAGCCGCGATACTGCTGCTGGTAGACGAGATGCGTCACGCCGTTGTGCCGCGTGCTGTACTCCTTGGCAACGTATAGGCTGTCGAGAGCGATCGACGGTAGGTTGGTCCGGGTAAACTCCCGGGCAATATCCGTGGCGCGTCGGCCATCGGCTGGAGTAAGCCGGTTGGTCGGATGTATTAGGTGATGGGGCGGATCGTCGGCCACCAATCCAGCGGAAAAAGCAAACGACAATAGAGTCAAAACTAGAGCGCGAAGGAACATGGGGGGTATCAATCCTTTGTTACTTACAGATACCACGGATCCCGAGGGGATCTTCGCGCTCAATCTTCGTTTCTTCAGGCGAACTTTAAAAGAAATTGAAAGGCGCGGCCCCCGGAAGGGTACAATCGCAAAAGAATGGCTACGATCATAGATGTCGCGAAAGCCGCCAACGTCTCGATCGCCGCAGTTTCGCTCACCCTGAGCGATCCGCTCACAAAACGCGTCGGCACAGTGAAGAGAAAGAACTCGGCGACTTGAACGCGCTCAACGAAATGCATCGCGCAAGTCGGGAAGACGATTCGAACCTCGCCGCCCGCATCGCCTCTTACGAACTTGCCTTCCGCATGCAAACCGAGACGCCCATTCTGGCGAACCTTCCTCAAGAAGACGAAAAGACCAAGCAACTCTACGGACTCAACAATACTGAGACCAACGACTACCGCCTCAAGTGCCTGATAGCCCGCCGCCTGGTCGAACGAGACGTCCGCTTCGTCCAACTCTACTCCGGCACCTCCGACGCCGATGACGATTGGGACAGCCACGGAAACAATGATATTCGCCAGCGCAAAATGTCTCGCCGTGTCGACCAGCCCATCGCCGCCCTACTCGAAGACATCAAACGGCGAGGCCTCCCTGATCAAACCTTTGTCGTGTGGAGCGGCGATTTCGGCCGCACCCCGATCACCGACGCCGGAATGATGTCCGGCGGCGGCTTTCGCGGCGGCCGCGACCTCCTTCGCTTGCGCCACAAGCCGAACATGAGGATTCCTTAGAAAAATGGTGACCCTAACTGGTCGACTCCGCGAGACTTAGAATTCCGACCGGTTGTATCGTAATTAGCCCGACCGTCCCGGCACCCGAGGGTGCCTTTTTTTAAATTCCCTTGGGTGCCGTTTTGGGTGCCCGGGAATCTGGCTTCCTTAGAAAAAGAATGGCCCTAATTTGTTGACTCCCCCTAGCCTCTTCCACCATCCCTTTTGGATGCCGAAAACGCCAGCGGGTTCATTCGCTTCGCCTGGCTCGCCGAACGCCTCGGACTTGATCCTGGACTCGCCCATAGAGACCTTGAAGATTGGTGCCCTACCGGAGCTACGAAGCGGAAGCTGCCTCCGTGGTGGCCACCGATTCCGGAAACAATGCCACACCCTTACTGGGTGCTGGAGGATCACCTCGGATCC
>JANODS010000245.1:0-2949 GCA_031412835.1 Acidobacteriota bacterium
CTCGCTCCATTCGCAAAGCTCGCACCCGCCCCCTGGTTCGGTAATAAGAAGACCACCACCGCTCCCGCCACCGGCTTCCGATTCTCGTCCTCCACCTGCACCATCGGATCACGAGCGACCCGCTGCCTGGCATTGTTCACCGCACCCTCACCCTCTACAATGACAATGCTCAGCTTCTTAATGGCTTCTCCCGCTTGTTGATGGGCCAGCCCGTTCGATTGCGCGAATATAGTTAGTAGAAGAATAGATACGATAATTTGGCGTCCGATCATGGCGCTCACCTCACTAGCAGCCCTTACTTTCGCACGATAGGAACCCGTTGTGAAACCCCAGTCGATATCATAAGGTCTTAAAGCCATGCGTTTCCTCACTCTGTTTGCACTCGTTGGGCCCGTTCTCGCCCAGGATCTCACCCCACGGGAACTGTTCTTTTCCGCCCCCGGGTCTCCCGTAAAGGTAGCTCGAAAAGCAGAAGCGAAACCGGTCACTCCGCTCATCGCCACAAATAAACCAACCTCGCCCAAGCCTCCCCGCACTACGGAAAGGCCGAACAACCAAGTCGGCGGTGCCACTGTTCTCCAGGCCTTGGCGGCGACTCCCGCCCCCCTCGGCCTTCGCTACAGCATACTCCTCAGCCGCGACAACGGTGCCTACAAAGAGGTCGACACCGAGAGCACCTTCCGGTCCGGTGATCGTCTAAAGATCGATGTCGAATCGAACGAGGGTGCCTACCTCTATGTCGTCTCCCGCGGCTCCAGCGGCAATTGGAGCGTCATCTTCCCCACCAAAGAAGTCGACAACGGCAACAACTTCATCGCTCCGTTCCGCCCCTACACTGTGCCGAACTCCGGGCGATTCTATTTCGACGATCAAGCCGGCGAGGAGAAACTCTTCATCGTCCTCTCGCGCAAGCCTGAATCCAGTTTCGAAGACATTATCTACACCATCAACACCCCGACACCCCAGGCCAAGCCCCAAAAAGAGATGCAGTTGGCCCAAGCGCTTCGGCCGATTGATGACCGTCTCGTCGGCAACGTTCGCAACTCCATGCTCGCTCGCGACCTCGTCTTCGAAAAAGTGGACGACTCGAAACCCCTCGCCGAACGCAAGGAAACCGCCGCCTACATCATCAACAAGAATCCAGCCCCCGATGCCAAACTCATCGTGGACCTCACACTGAAACACAAATAGGGCGCAAACCGATGAAACCCTTCACTCTCGGGTTGCTGATCGTAGCCGCCCTCGCCGCCCAGCAGCGGGTCGAAGTGACCCTCGAACGTCGTGAGACCGGCACCTGGAAAAGCGCCGACCCCGGCCACGTCTTCGCTAACGGCGACCAGGTTCGCTTTCGCTTCAAATCCAACTTTGCGGGCTTCCTCTACGTCGTCAACGAAGGCACCTCCGGCGACACAACCACCCTGTTCCCCTCGGCGGAAACGAGCACCGAGAACCGCGTCGAAGCCGGTCGAGAGTACCTGATTCCGGGCAATCAGGGCGCGTTCCGGCTCACCGGTCCCGCTGGCTTCGACAATGTCTACTGGATCGTCTCCCCCGTCCGCCTAGGCACCGAAGCACCCAAATACAAGCCTCTGCCCGCTCCGCCCACACCGGGTTCCGCTCCCACCAACATGCAACCCCGATGCGACGACGCCATCTTCCGCGCTCGCGGAGAATGCGTCGATACCGCCGCCGGGCTCAAAAAAAACGACCTCCCCGCCCTCCGCTCCCGCGAACTCCTCTTTCTACGGAAGGAAGAACGCGTGGTCGTAGCGGCTCCACCGCGGAGTACTGGCCCGTTCTCGTACCAGTTCCGCATCGCCCACCGCTAACTCAGGATCGTCTATGAAACACCTCTGGCTACTACTCTCCGTCGCCGCGATCGCCTGGGCTCAGACGGCCCAACCGCAAAAAAAAGCCCGCGATCTGAAATATGAAAAGGATCCCGAACCCATAACCCCCGCCTCCATCGGCGTCTCCATCCCCCGCAGCTACGCCCTCATCATCGGCGTCGGCGACTACAAAAATCTCCCCCCCAGCGCCAAACTCGAATTCGCCGAACGCGACGCCGAGTCGATCTACTCCGTCCTCATCAGCCCCGAAGGCGGCAATTTCCGCGCCGAGAACGTCCGCAAGCTCACCGGCTCGCGCGCCACGCTCGCCAATCTTCAGAAAGAGATCGATGGCTGGCTCCCCACCGTCGCCCAAGCCGACGACCGCGTCCTCGTCTACTTCGCCGGACACGGTTTCGTCGACCCGAAGTCCGGCCGCGCCTACCTCGCCCCGCATGACCTCGATCCTAAAAACATTGCCGGCACCGGTTACAGCATGGACCAGCTCGGGGCCGTCATCGGCTCAAAAGTAAAAGCCAAATGGAAGGTACTCCTCACCGATTCCTGCCATAGCGGAGCCATCTCCCCGGAGCAGGGCGAAGTCGTCAATAAGTCCCTCCTCGATCTCAACCGGTCGATGTTCTCGATGACCGCCAGCCGGGCTCGCGAACGCTCCTTCGAGTCCAAAGATTGGGGCGGCGGCCACGGCATCTTCACCTACTACGTCGTGCGCGGCATGGAGGGTTATGCCGACGAGTCCAAAGACGGGATCGTCACCGCCGACGAACTCGCCGAGTACGTTCGAACCAACGTCCGGGAGGCGACCAAGGGCCAGCAGAACCCCACCTCCGACAAAGGCAACTTCGACGCGCAAATGCTGCTCGCCTTCAACCCCTCCGGCACCTCCCCCGGCAAGGCCCCCGCCCCCAAATTCGGCACCTGGATCCTCGAAGCCAACATGGACAATGTCGAAGTCTTCCTCGATGGAAAGTCCGTCGGCACCGTCAGCAAGGGAACTCCCCTTCGATTGCCTGGCCTGTCTCCCGGCACCCATTCCGTGAAAGGTGTCCGCCTCGGCTACGAGCCCGACGGCCCCCGCGAGGAAACCGTCTACCCGGGC
>JANODS010000246.1:0-4090 GCA_031412835.1 Acidobacteriota bacterium
GATCGTTGCGCCTGACCACCCAGCGAATCGGCTAACCCGCGGATCGACCGCACCGCCCCCAGGCTCGCCTGGCCTTCCGCTCGAATCTCCTCCAGCCGTTGCCGCCAATCGCCCAACTGGGCATCTTCGACCGCGTGGCTACGCACCTCCGCAAGCGAATCAACCGCCGCTCGAATCACGACCAGCGCGTCCGCCGCCGCGGCTGAGCGGGCGGAGCAGTCCGTCTGCAAGACTCGCATCGATCCCGCCACCACAATCAGCGGATCCCCTAACTGCCCTATATGACAGGCCGTAATCGACGTGTTCACCGCCAGTCTGCTCAATTGGATCTCAATGGCCTGAATCTCCACAATCGCCTTCTGCAATCGATCCCCGATCACCCGGAGTTCTGTCGACAACGATGCTCTTCCCCCTTCAATCACCTCCAATTCGCTGATCGCTCCCAAGACCGCTTCAAACTGCTCCCGCATCACCGCAAGACCATCGCTTTTGTCCCCCTCGCCCGTTCCCGAGAGCGACTGGCAGACCCGGATCATCTCGCCCACCCGCTGCGAGACTCCCTCCAGATCATCGTCGATCTTGCCCGCGGACCGATTAAATCCCTGTGCCGCCTCGCCCAACTGCGCCCCTTGTAGTCGAATCAAAGCGAGCCCGGAGCCCGACGGTGGCCGACCCGGCGCGGACGGTAATGACTCTTCAAGACCCGTAATGACATGCTCCACCTGCTGCCTCGTTATGTCGTGAAATTGAATCGACATCGCGATCGTTCCCAAGTCGCGGGAAAGCGCCTTCAACTCCTCGCCCAGACGAACCGATACCGACGCGGCACCCCGCTTTCGGGCCTCCGTCGATGCCAAGCCTTCGTCAACTCTTGCCAAAACATCCTGTATCTTTTTCAGTTGAATCGTGTTCACGCCGGCAATCTCACGCAGGGCTCTCGTGACGCATTCTCCCAGCGCCTCCGCCGCCGTCAGCAACTCGCCGGCTCTCGCTTCCATCCCCTCGCTGGCTCGTTGCACCTCATCCGCCAAGTTGCTGAGATCCTCCAGTGTCATCGACAGATGTGCCGTCTCAATGCGCGCCAAAATCGCCGTAATCTGAAACGTCGAGGCCACCTTCCCAAACGTGGAAAACGTCCGCAGAATTCCTCTCGTCTCCCGTTGCAAGATTTCGAAGAGCCGATTACCCTCTCCCAATCGATTCCGCATCTGTTCGACACGCTCTTGCACCGAAGCCATCACATCTTGCGTAGTTTGTGCCTGCTCCCCCACGAGCATCGCCGAAAATTCTTCCACCCGAGACTGCAACTTCCGCACCCCAGCCAGAAACTCCATTAGATTTCCGCTGATCAAAAGAAAGTCTGCTTCGGTCGCCCGATTCAACTCTTCGAGCTCGCCGATTACTCTCTCCAGCGTCTCCGTTGCACTGGCCTTTCCGGATCGGGAGGACAACGCTGCCTGAAGCGCCTGAAGTCCGGCCGCGAAGCCCAAGCGCGATTCCAATCCTTGTACCCAACTCATGACCTTCTCCTCCACAATGCGGACATCCAGGCACGCCGAATTGTTGGCTCGACACCCCAACTTCCCATATCGGTCATCAACCGAAGAACTTGAATCACGGATCCCCAACCCCCGTCGACTGCCGACCCTTGAATTGAAATCGTCGACGTAGTAAAACAGGTACACTCGCGATGCTCTCTAAACTCGTCACTCTGCTCGCCCTCGCCGCCGCTTTCCTCTCCGCCGGCCTCCTCGACAAATCTCCCATCCGCGTCGAGATCTTCGAGAACCTTCCCCCTGGCACAGAGCTAACCCCCACCGGCACTCCGGCCTACCAATACACCGAAACCGCCTTCGGCTTCGCCCGCCTGCCGCTCAAATATTCCGCCGAGGCCCTCCCCCAAGATCGCTCCGTCCCCTTCGCCCTCCGCGCCTCCTTCGAACGTGTCATCCCCCTCGGCCCCCACCGCTTCCGCCTCCGCGCCCGCGGTGCCGCCCGCCTCCTCATCGACGGCGTCGAAGTCGCCAAAACCAACAAGCAGAAACCCAACACCACCGGCGACGACCCCGTCCCCGAACCCCCCGTCCGCGACGAAACCGGCCACCGCCCTCTCACTCACCCCCATCAAGACGTCTTCCTCAACTTCCCCGGCGACGGCAAATCCCACACCTTCGAACTCGTCGCCCTCATCGGCGGCAAGGGCCTCATGCCCACCCCCGGCGAACTCGCCGTCTCCTTCGGCAAACCCGGCCAACTCGAACACCTTCTCGGACCCGACAACTCCCCCCGCCTTACCGACCTCGGCTGGGAAACCCACGTCGCCCAACAAGAAACCCTTCACCGCCTAGCCGACCGCGAACGCCGCCTCGATGCCTCCCGCGAAGTCGCCGCCCGCTGGAACACCCGCCACGAAGAAGCCCGCGCGTTCTACAAGGACCGCCCCGTCTCCGTCCCCGCCCCCACCCCCAACCTCCCCGCCAACAACGCCATCGATCACTTCGTCAACGCCAAACTCAAAGCTGCCGCCCTCGCCCCCCGGCCCCTCACTGACGACCTCGAATTCCTCCGCCGCCTCTCCCTCGACACAACCGGCCTCATCCCCACCGCCGACGAGATCCGCGCCTTCCTCGCCCTCCCCGCCGCAACGCGCCGCGCCAAAACTATCGACCGCCTCCTCAACCATCCCGACTGGGCCGACAACTGGGTCAGCTACTGGCAGGACGTCTTGGCCGAAAACCCTGGCATCCTCAAGCCCGATCTCAACAACACCGGCCCCTTCCGCTACTGGATCCATCAGTCGTTTACCGACGGCATCCCTTTTGACCGCTTCGTCACCGAACTCGTTCAAATGGAAGGCAGCGTCCATCTCGGTGCCCCCGCGGCATTCTCCCAAGCGACGCTAAACGACGCCCCCATGGCCGCCAAAGCCGAAATCCTCGGCCTCGCCTTCCTCGGCACCAAGCTCGGTTGCGCCCGCTGCCACGACGCCCCGTTTCATCCCTACAAGCAGCAGGATCTCTTCTCCATGGCCGCCATGCTCAACGGCAAGGCGCTCAAACTCCCCGTCGCCAGCACCGTCCCTCTCGGCGAAGGCAGCCGTAAACCGGCCGTTTCCATCACCCTGAAAGCCGGCGAAGCCATCAACCCCGGCTGGGCCTTCAACGATCTCATCCGCCACGACGAAACCGGGTCTCTACCCACTGAAGGCAAGGTCGAATCCCGCCGCACCCTCGCCGGACTCATTGTCTCGCCCAAAAATGAGCGCTTCGCCCAAGACGACGTCAACCGCGATTGGAAACGCTACTTCGGCATCGGCATCGTCGAACCCGTCGACGACTGGGCCTTCGCCAAGCCCTCCCACCCGGAGTTGATGCAATTCCTGGCCCGCGAATTCGTGACAAGCGGCTATGATCTCAAACACCTCGCCCGCTTGATTTTTTCCTCCCACGCCTACCAGCGCCGCCCCCTCGAATCCCTCGCCGCCACCCAACTCTCGCCCGCCAATCGCCTCTTCGCCGGACCCGTCCGCCGCAAGCTCTCCGCCGAACAACTCGTCGACTCGCTCCACCGCGCCGTCGGCAAAGCCTTCGAATGCGAAGACCTCAATCTCAACCCCGCCGGCGACCGTTCGCCCGCCCAGTTTCTCAACATGGGCAAGCCCTCCCGCTCCTGGCAGATGACGGCGTTGTCGAACGAACGCGACCGCCCCGCCCTCGCCCACCCCATCGCGCAAGCGTTGATTGACGTGCTCACGAACTACGGCTGGCGCCAGTCCCGCCAAAACCCCGCCACCCTCCGAGACGACGGGGCCTCCCCCATGCAAACGCTGATCCTCGCCAACGGCGTCCTCGGTACTCGCATCTTGCGCCTCTCCGACGATAGCGCCTTCACCGACCTCGCTCTTCAGGATCTCCCCGTCGAAAAACTCGTTGAAGAAGCGTTCTACCGCATCCTCTCCCGGGCGCCCACCACCGCCGAATCCACCGCCATGGTGGCTCTCCTCCGGCCCACGTATGCCACCCGAAAAGTGGCCGGTGCCCAAACCGGTTACGCCGCCCTGAAAAGCGATAACCGCGTATCCTGGTCCAAC
>JANODS010000247.1:0-5733 GCA_031412835.1 Acidobacteriota bacterium
AGGAACTGCGTGTCGAGATCGATCTCGGGGAACTCCCGAGGACGGTGTCGAGTTCTTCCTGCATCGCCCGGGTGTAGAGCGACGTATTTCGATCAAAGAGATACATTTCCGAAGTCATGCGGCGGACATAGCCTTGTTCGACTTCCGAGTCGGGCTTGAATTTTCGGTAGTGCGCCTGAAGACTGCGGAGGTAATCTTCTCGATCATCGGTTGAGATCAGGTTGTAGAAAGGCGGCAAATCTTCCTTGTGTAGTTCGACATGCAGTCCGGTTGTGATTGCATTCATCGAGCTGCGATATTTGCCGGCGGGCGTGACGGGCCCACTGCTTTTACCGCCGTTTTGCCGAGAGGCTTCGGCGCGCCGCTGTTTTTGTTCGTCAGTTGGTGAGTGTGCCATTGGAATTCTCCTGCTGAAACGGGAAAGGTACCGCGCCGGGACAACTTGTCGGCGAGGTACCTTCCGGTTTAAGAATATGTCGCGGGGGATGTGTGTTCGATGCAGGGGCGGTTGGGCCCGGCTGTGAAGTTGTTGATGGTAGGGAGGTTATCGTTAGAGAATATTTCTAAACACTCTGTGAAACCTGAGTTCGAATACCCGAAAACGGCACCGAAGGGGGGGGCAAGTGCTTTCGAGTAGGGTGGAGGTGCCGCCCAGTGGGGCAGTTTCGGTGATGGCCGCTAGGCGGAGCGCCCGGGTTGGATCTGATCCGAAAAGTGATCGGAAACGACCGGCTTACAATTCGGCCGGTCTCCACATCAAATCTTTACAATCGCGTGGCATCGTTTAGGAGAGGTTGCTACTGACGAGATGAGAGGCCAGACGACATCGCGACGGGGCTTTATGGGGTTGGCGGCTGGTTTGCTCTTGACCGGGGTCAAGTCCGCAAGCCCGGTTCGGCCTAACATTCTGCTGATCGTGTCGGACGACTTGGGTTGGAATGACGTCGGGTTTCGCAATCCGGCGATTCGGACACCGAATCTCAACTGTCTGGCGGGCAATGGCAATCGGCTGGATCAGTGCCGGACGATGTCGATTTGCAGTCCGACGAGGGCGGCTTTGTTGACAGGGCGGTCGGCGTTTCGCCTGGGGGTGCCAACCGCCATTCCAATGCCGGGCGCTCTTCCGGCTCGGGAGCGGCTTCTGCCGCAGATGCTCGGTGCGGCGGGCTATCAGACGGCGCTGATCGGGAAATGGCACCGGGGGACGATTGGACCGGAATACCTGCCGCATCGGCGGGGCTTCGATCTGGATTATGGCGTTTTAGGGGGGCAACCCACTTATACTCCGCTCGAAGCCCCGGAGGAGTTGCTCGCCAAGTATGCGAGTATCGAAGATCGGGACAGGCGGATCTTCACGGCGATGGTGGATGCGATGGACACGGCAATTGGAAGGGTTGTTGGTGCGTTGCAGGAAGAGGGGATCGCGGAGAACATCCTCATCATTTGGGTGAGCGACAACGGTGGGCAAACGAACATGAACGCGGGAGGCAACAACGAGCCGTTGCGTGAGCAGAAGGGTAGCGCCTACGACGGGGTTTGCGGGTTCCGGCGCTGCAAAGAGTTGCGGGGCGGGGAAGCGGTGAAACGCGGGCCGGTGGTTTTGGGGGCGGGCAACAACTCGGCGGTGTTTAGCGGGGAATACAAGTTTGTGGAACAGACGATTGGACAGACGACCGTGCCGTCGCTGTTTCGGATTTTCGAAGACCCAAATGAGGAAAGAGACGTCAAAGAGCAGTATCCAGAGATGGCGGCGGAGTTACTGGCGATTCTGCGGGCGCATCCTCGGGGAACGGCGGATAAGGTAGCTTAAAATGATCAAGAATACTAAGACCGTATTGTTAGTTGGATTACTGGGGCTGAGCGCGGCGATGAAGAGTATCGCGCAGCCTCCGGGCATGCAGGCGGGCGATGGCGTATGGCTGCGCGACGCCTACTTCGGCGAGGTGGAGACGTTCGATTCGTGCTTGGCGCACCAGCCGGGACAAGGAATGCACCACAACCACGTGCAGCCGATTTGCCTGCGCTTCACGCTGGGCGACAACGTCGAGATTGTCGGCACGGGCCGGACGGGCAACGTCTATCGGGAGAAGGCGGGGCCGTGGACGCACTCGCCGATTCTGGGGTGGTCGCTCGACGGCTATCCGATTTATGGCCCGTACGGCTATAGCGACGCGAAGAGTTCGACGAGCGCGGTGAAGCGGATGCAGAGCGGCTACCGGCTGCGTTCGATGACGGGGCGGACGTCGCTACCGGATTGGGCGCTGGGTTACCACCCGAACGTGCCGCAGCAACTTCCGGCGGCGCAGCAGGGCCCGGCGGTGAACGACCGGTTTCCGTTGGGCCGGTATGTGGAAGATTATGAGTTTGTGGCTGAGATTGGCGATCTGGACCAGTTCAATGGCCGGACGACGGTGACTCCTGATTTTCCGAATGGCACCTACGCATATTTTGTGACGATCAAGGCGGACGGTTTGCCGGCGTTTCCTTACATCCAAGGATTGCAGTACAACGGCACGGTGCGGGCCCAGGGTGGGCCGGGCGGGATGGTGGCGGTGCCGACGGATGCTCTGGACTATTTCAACGGTGGGAGCTTCACGGGACCGCGAAACACGACGGACCCGCAGTTGAAGACTCTGATTACCGGGACTCCGCAGAGTTTCGCCCGGGCATTGATCGCTTGGGACCCTTCGACGGGGCCGCAGACGACTTGGCCGGGGGTTCAGCCGGCCGGGGCGCGGGCGCCGGGCGGTGGGGTGACGACTCCAGCGGCGGCGGACCTTCAACGGATTCGCACTACGGAGACCACGATTTATCTCAACTCGAATAATCTGCCGAGCTATGTGATCGGGCCTTGGTTTGCGGGCAGTATGAACGGAGGGGTGTTCATGAATTGGGCAGCGGCGGTGAATTCGCTGACCCAGATTCCGCGTGCGCCTCAGCCCGCGGTTACGAAGAGCAACACGGGTTTGGGCACGATCGGCGTGTGGGTGAACGGGGTGGCGATCTTTAATGCCGCCGATGGGGCATCGTACCGAAACGCCTCGGGCGATGATGCGGGCGGGGGGATTGTGGTGGCCAATGCGGTGAGCCGTTCGTCGGCTTCGCTGGAAGGCGGGCCGGTGACGCCGGGGTCGCTGGTGACGGCGTTTGCGCAGTTCGAGAGTAAGTTGGCGACGAGCACGGAAGCGGTGGCGAGCGCGAATTGGCCAACGACGCTGGGGGGCGCCACGGTGACGGTTGTCGATTCCAGCGGTGCGGCTTTGCCGGCGGAAATTTCGTATGCTTCGCCCAAGCAGGTGAACTACCGGGTTCCGACTGGGGCGGCGACTGGTTTGGCGACGGTTCGGCTGACGGCGGGTGGGGTGACGGTGATGAGCGCGCTGAACATTGTGCCGGTGTATCCGAGTCTGTTCAAGCAGAACCTGGAGAATCTGGCGGCGGCGCAGGTGGCCCGGATTCGGGACGGGCGAACGATTTACGAGCCGGTGACGGGACCGATTTCGATTGGTCCGGCGGCGGAGCAGGCGACGCTGATTCTGTACGGGACCGGACTGAACTCGGCTAGCAATGCGACGAGTACGATTGGCGGGGTATCGGTGCCGGTGGCGTATGCGGGGCCGCAGGGGACGTTCCCGGGCTTGGACCAGATCAACATTCCATTGGCGGCGAGTTTGGCGCGGAGCGGCAAGGTGGACATTGTGGTGACCGCGGCGGCGAAACCCTCAAACCCGGTGTACGTGACGATTGAGTGATCGTGGCGGCGACGGGTTTGGCGACGCGACGTGGACGGGACCCCTCCCTAACGGTCGGGGCTCCGTAAGGTTTTGAGGGTAGGGTTATTCGTCGGCGGGGCGGGCGAAGGTGAGCCGGATGCCGGTAGTGAACAACAGGTCGTTGGTTTTATTGCCGAGTACGGGGTTGCTGAGATAGCGATTGCTAAAACCGACGTTCCAGCCGAGCCACTTGTTGATGTTGGTGACGAGGCCGGCGTCGAAGTTGACGCGGTAGTTGCCGGAGTTGGAGAGGTTGGGATAGAAGACCATCCGCTCGGTGAGCAACATGTTGGCGTTGAGCTTGTGGCTGAGTTCGTTGCCGAGGATGAGTTCGGTTGATGTTCGGCGGAGGCCGGTGGAGAAGAATTCCTTGTTGAGGTTGGCGCCGGTGAAGAGGTCGAAGGCGGTGCGTTTGTTTTGGACGACGTGATAACCGCCGCCACCACCGAGGACGAAGCGGAGATCGAGTTTTTGGAATTCGTCGAATTCGAGGTCGGAGAGGCCGAAGGCGAAGGATTTTTTGCCGAGGTTAAGGCTGTAGCGGCCGCCGCCGCGGACGGCGTTGGCGGTGGTGGATTTCACGTTCCTGACGCGGGCGTTCGTGTTGATGCTGAGGAAGTAGAGGGAAATCTTGTCTCGGGTGGTGGAGCGGACGGCGTTGGCACCGAGGTTGAAGGTGTTGGTTTCGGCGTTGCCGCGGGTGGCGGCGTAGCCGGCGTCGAAGAAGCCGGTCCAGAGGTCGGTGAGGCGGGGGTTGGTGAAGCGATCAAGGCGGGCGAGGTAGCGGGTTTGCTCGTCCTGCGAGCGGATGGCGGCGATTTTCTCTTTTGTCGTTTCGACCTTGCCGGCATCGGCGGTGGTGACGGTGTAGCGGTCGGCGTCGGCTTTGAGGGAGCCGACGATCGTCTGGCCGTCCTTGAGGATGAGGCTGAGGGGCTGGCCGGAATCGACGTTGGCGATGGATGCGAAGGGGATCTTCACGACTCCGGCGAGGTCGGACTTGAGGGTGAGGGCGTCGGCTTCGACTTTGACGACGGTGCCGGTGAGGCGGTCACCGTTTTTCATGGTGACCGAGTCGGCGAAGGCTAGTGAGCAGGAAAAGAGAAGGGTGAGGTGAATTGAGCGTCGGAACAAGGGGGATTTCTCCAAAGGGGGTAAAAGTGAAAAACTGGGGTGGGCGGGTAGGGCCAACGTTGCCGCCTGCGCGAATCGGCCGGAGACGCCAATTCCTGAGAAGGAGGCTCACCCAACCATTCCAGCTTGCGCCGGGCTCAGCGAGTCGCAGGCCCGCCCATCGCCTAATCCGATTATCCACTACCGCAGTTTGACGCAGAAAGTCGGCCCGGTCGGACCCCTCGACGGGCCCGAGTGTTGCCGAGCGAAAAAATATACTGAGCGCGTGACATAATCTCGATATGAATTCTGAATCCAGGCGTGATTTTGTGAAGGCCGCGGCCGTTTTTTCGATTGTTAGTCCGCAAGCCGTGCGCGGCTCGCAGGCGAACTCGGCGATGACACTGGGCTTGATTGGGTGCGGGAACCGTGGCATGTACGTGAGCGGAATTTTCGCCAAGAACGAGAATGCGCGGGTAGCCGCGTTCAACGATATTTACGAAGACCGGTTTCAGGCGGCGGCGCAGAAATACACCGGGGCGAAACGGTTCAACTCTTACGACGAAATGCTGGCGGATAAGAGCATTGATGCGGTTTTGATTGCGACGCCGGCGTTTCTGCATCCGGAGCATTTCGAACGGGCGGTGAAGGCGAAGAAGCATATTTTCTGCGAAAAGCCGGCCGGGGTGGATGCGCCTGGGGTGTTGCGGTTCTTGCGGGCGGCGCGGAGCGCGGACCCGACGAAACGGATTTCAATGGACTATCAGCAGCGCTACGGGACTGAGTATCGGAAGGCCTATGCGGTGGTGAAGTCGGGCGAGTTGGGACGGATTAGCCAAGTGCGGGC
>JANODS010000248.1:0-4299 GCA_031412835.1 Acidobacteriota bacterium
GCACGAAGCGGACCCCCTTTTCAGAGAACCGTCGCGCCATCAGGCACTGTCGACCGAAGTCTTCCGTGATCGGATTGTCAAGACCGTACAGCTTCTTCGTGGCCTCGGACTCCTTCGATAGGTCTTGCAAATCCGGTGCCTCGGCCTGCATCCGAAACGCCAGTTCGAACGATTCGATGCGGCCTTCAAGAGCCCGGTCCGGGCCGGTCATCGCCAGCTGCTGACGGTTCAGAATCTGGGAATAGTCGATCTCCTTGCGTTGAATCGGGCGGGGCGTTTCAGTGTTCGTGATGAAGGGGATGCGGGCGTCGCGGGACGGAATACCGACGGCACCGATGGCCGTTCCCGCGTACGGCGCAGGCAGAAAAGCTGAACCGAAGTTGTTGGCACCGCCGTGGCTTTGGGTCGGGCAGATGGTCAGAAAGCCCGGCATATTCGAGTTTTCTGTGCCCAGGCCATAAGTGACCCAGGAGCCCATGGCCGGGCGGATGAACGTATCCGAGCCCGTGTGCAGTTCCAGCAGCGCCCCCCCGTGTCGGGAGTTCGAGCCGTGCATCGACTTGATGAAACACATGTCGTCGACACACTTGGCCGTTTCTGGGAACAGGTCGCTGACCCAGGCGCCGGACTGGCCGTATTGCTTGAAGGCCCACGGGGATTGCAGCAGGTTAAACGTCTCGCTCGATACGACTTTCGGCCGAGCAAAGGGCAGGGGCTTGCCGTGGTCGCGCTTGAGCAGCGGCTTGTAATCGAAGGTGTCGACCTGCGACGGGCCTCCGTGCATGAACAGGAAGATCACCCGTTTGGCGCGAGCCGGAAAGTGGGGCGCGCGAACGGCCAAGGGGTCGGCCGCGGCGGCCCGAGCCTGTTCCAGACCGAGGATGCCCGAAAGCGCGAGAGAGCCGAAGCCGGCGGAGGAAAGTTGGAGTAAGTCGCGGCGTTTCATGTTTGGGGCCTAATTGATATAGATGAACTCGTTTGAAGACAGAAGCGATTTGGCAAAGCTCTGCCAGGCTTTGATGGGGTCGTTCGCCCAATCCTTTTGGATTTGGGCGATGAACGTTTGGGCTTGGTCGATTTCGGCGGGCGACGGCGGGCGAGCGAGCGCTCGTTCATAGGCGAGACGAATGCGAGCCGGGTCGTCGAGACTCTGGTCGTTCAGCAGCAGTTCGGCCAAGCGGCGGGAGTGCTTCAGCATCACCGAGCTATTCATCATGAAGAGGGCTTGCGGCGCGACAACGGTGGAGTCGCGATCGCCGCTGGCCGAGGTTGGGTCCGGAATGTCAAAGGCTTGGAACACGTCGTAGAGGGAACTGCGAACGATGGGAACATAGACGGCGCGGATGGGACGATCATAGTCGACGCTGCCGCCCTTTTCGGTGTTGGCGACGTACTGACGATCCTTGTAGGTGAGGATGGAGCCACCCGGTTTGTCGTGGGTAAGCCCGCCAGAAGTGGCCATGACGGCGTCGCGAATCGCCTCGGCTTCCAGACGCCGACGAGGCATGCGCCATAGCAGTATATTTTCCGGGTCCGCCTCGGCGGCCTTTGCGTTCAGTTCGCTGCTCATCTGATAGGTGGATGTCAGCATCATGTCGCGGTGAAGGGACTTGATCGACCAGCCATTCGCGATGAACCGGAGCGCGAGCCAATCGAGCAGGGGCTGGTTCGAAGGCTTCTCGCCGAGGCGCCCGAAGTTATCGACGCTCGGGACAATTCCGCGTCCGAAGTGCCAACGCCATAGGCGGTTGACGATGACGCGGCTGGTGAGCGGATGGTCGGGCTGAGTGAGCCACTGGGCGAGTTGAAGTCGACCGCTTTCGGAGGGACCAATCACCGGAGGATTGTCTCCGGCGACCACTTTCAGGAACGTACGGGGGACCTTTGGGCCGAGGGTCCATTGGCTGCCGCGAAGGTGGATGGCGAGGTCTTCGATCTTCTCGCCTTCGCGAACGCCCATGGCGCGGGGGAAATCAGGCTTCGCCTTTTCCAAGGACTTGAGTTCAGCGTCGAGGGTTTTGAGTTCGGCCTGGGCCTCGGCCTTGAAGTATCGCCGAGCGTCGCCCGGCGCGCGGAACGGACCGAACTTTTCCGTGAGGAATTCGTGGAGAGCTCTTAGCCCGGCGTCCTCGGATTTGGGGCCGGCGGCGAGAGCTTGCTGGAACAGCGTTTCGTACCGGTCGGCCAGCAGTTCCGGAGTGGCGGGTACCGACGGGAAGAGCTTGGCGACCGGAGAGGCCCAGTTCGTCAGCGCCACCGAGGATCCCTGCGTCTCCCAAGGGAACAGCACCGAGGCGGTCGCCCCGCTTGACCGTTCGAGGTATTCGACGAGTTGGGCGAGAAAGCCGGGGTTGACGTTGTAGCGGGTCGCGATTTGGACGGCGGTGAGCGGCGTGTGGGGCAGGGTGTGCGGGGCAAGGAGCAACTGGGCGAAGTAAGGGAAGCGCCCAGCGTGTTCGAAGCGAATCGTGTTGGCACCAGCGCGGAGAGGGATGATGGCGAGGTACGTCCAACCATCGGATTCAGGCGAAGCGGCGCGGTTCTGAACGGGCGGAAGACCGCGTTTGATCCACGTGCCGTTCACGTAGAGGTCAGCCGTGCCGGAGCCAAACTCCTGGTTGAGAACGTCGAGTTGGTAGGGGCCCTCCGCGGGGGCCGTGATCGTGTATTCGGCGAAGTAGGGGCCCTGGGCATCCTTGGGAGTGTTGGGCTTGGATTTTTCGAGAATGCGATTGATGTTGCCCTTGTCAAAGGTATTGGCAAGGCGGGTGATCGCCTGCGGCGACGATTCGACGGGAGCGATCTGGACCTGTGAGTCGCGTTGCAGGTGGGCGGCGGCGCGGAGGTACGCCCCGACTTGATTCTGCGCGATGGAGGCGAGGCGGTCGTTTTCGGCCTTCGTCACCGCGGTGATTTGCTTGCGCTTGGCTTCGATCAAGCCTTCATGAGCGGAAAGGCGGTCGCGGTCTTCCTTCGGAGCCAGCACGTACTCGTGCCACTTGGCGACCACCTTGAAATTGTCCATGGTTTGCGAGGACTTGAAAATGCCGGCGAGCGAATAGTAGTCGGCGTGCGAGATTGGATCGAACTTGTGATCGTGGCACCGAGCGCAGCCCACTGTCAGGCCGAGGAAAGCGCGGGCGGTCGTGTCGAGCTGTTCGTCGACGATGTCCATTTCCATCTTTCGGGGGTCGTCTTCGGCGAGCATTTTGGCACCGAGGGAAAGGAATCCAGTGGCGGTCCACCGTTCGAAAGTGGTGGGCAGATCGGACGTGGCAGGCAGTAGATCACCGGCCAGTTGCTCGGTCAGAAATTGATTGAACGGCTTGTCGGCGTTGAAGGCGGCGATGACATAATCGCGATAGCGGAAGGCGTTCTTATAGACAAGGTTTTCGTCCAGGCCGTTGGAGTCGGCGTAACGCGCGACGTCGAGCCAGTGGCGGCCCCAGCGTTCGCCGTAGCGCGGAGAGGCCAGCAGGCGATCAATCACTTTGGCATAGGCGTTCGGAGCTGAGTCAGCGAGGAAGGCCTGGACTTCGGCGGGGGTAGGCGGAAGGCCGATGAGATCGTAAGTGGCGCGGCGGAGAAGCGTGCGCTTGTCGGCGGGCGGAGCGGGAGAAAGGCCTTTGGCCTCCAGGGCGCTAAGGAGGAAGGAGTCGATGGGAGACCGCGCCCACGCGGAGTTCTTGACGCTTGGGACGGCGGGCAAAGCAGGCGGAACGAACGCCCAATATTTCTGACGGGCGGGAGCGACGGCAGCGGTCGAGTTCCCCCAAGGGGCACCCATCTGAATCCACTGCGCAAAGAGCGCAGCGTCAGGATCCTTCATCTTCGGGCCGGGGGGCATTTTGAGCGGGCCGGCGGTGTGGCGGACGACCTTCAGAAGCAGGCTTTCACCGGCGTTGCCCGGGATCAGAGCGGGGCCGCGGGTGCCACCCTGCAGGGCCAGTTCCCGAGTGTCGAGCCGGAGACCGCCCATGACGGGTTGGCTGGCGGCGGAATGGCATCCGAGGCACTGCGCTACGAGCAGGGGGCGGATGTTTCTTTCAAAAAACGCCGGGCCGTCTTCTTGCGCTAAAAGCGGAGACGCCAAGAGGCAAAGGACCAGCGGGAATACGAACCGACACACCATAATCCCGATGCTATCATTGCTGACGGACGGAGTGGGCTTAGTACGTTCAGTCGAACTTCAGGTCGATTCGCGGTCCCACCGCCTGGACCTGACTAATTCGTTTGGTCCCTGCCGGTAGCCGACTGAGAAACACGGTATAGCTTCGTTCCACCGCTTCCCCCGCGTCG
>JANODS010000249.1:0-2149 GCA_031412835.1 Acidobacteriota bacterium
TATGTACATACGTTAAGACCAAATGCCCAGGCCCAAAGCCCCCCTCCTCAAAACTATACCGGAACGTGAGTAGCCTACCCCGCCGTCCGCACCTTACCCGGTCGCCCTCTCATACTGCATCGCCCCTGCCAAGTTCCCCTCCGGATCCTGGAAAAATATCAACGTCCCCACCGTCGGAATCACCACCTTCGGCATAATCACCTTCCCCCCCAACTTCTCAATCGCCGCCTGCGTCGCGTCAATATCCGCCACCCCAAAACTGCACTCCATCCCGCTCATCCGCACCCCCGGAACCAACTCCCGACGCGGCTGAATCGACCCCCTCACCCCCGCATCGTTCGTATTGAAAAATCCCGGAGGTCCCCATGCTTGGAATCGCCATCCAAACACCCCCTCGTAGAACGTCTTGGCGCGATCCACATCGTCGCAATTAATCGCAAAATGTCGCAATGAATCTGGCATGGCTCCATCCTACCCGAACTCCCCCTTGGCGCAGTTACGATATTCTGTCACTAGATGCCGAAAATCCGCCACGATGGCGCTCTCGTCCGGACCTTCGGCGTCACCTTCCTCTCCCCTCAAACCATCGTCTATCCCGTCCGCGGCTGGGACCAACTCATCTACGCCGCCCAAGGCGTCCTCACCGTTCACACCGACATCGGAACCTGGGTCCTCCCCGCCCAACGTGCCCTCTGGGTGCCCGACGGCGTCGAACACAGCCTCCACATCGGCTCCGCCGCCTCGCTCCGATCTCTCTACTTCCGAGCCCGCCGAGTCCGCCAACTCCCCCGCGCCTGCTGCGCGGTGAACGTCTCCCCGCTCCTCCGCGAACTCATCCTCGCTTGCGTCGCCCTCGGTGCCCTGTCCGCCGTTGAGCCCGCCCACCGCAGACTCGCCGCGGTCCTCTTCGACCAGTTGAAAACCCTCCCCGCCGTCCCCCTTCAACTTCCTCAACCCAAGGACCCCCGCGCCACCCATCTAGCCCAAATCCACCGCCTAACCCCGAGCATGTCCCTCTCCGCCGCCGCCCTCGCCTGCCGAACCGGTCTCCGAACCCTCGAACGCCTCTTCCGCGAAGAAACCCACATGCCCCTCGGAGCCTGGTTCCGCCGCCTCCGCCTCCAACTCGCCCTCGAACACCTCGCCGCCGGAGCCACTGTCTCCCAAGCCGCCCACCTCTCCGGCTACAACAGCCCCAGCGCCTTCATCTCCATGTTCCGCCGGGAACTCGGCGTCACTCCAAACCAATATTTGGCGAGCTAGGAAACCACGGCGTATCCGCCCGGCACAGATCTGGGTGCAGAACCTCGATCCCACTTCGCCGGTTCAACTCTCGACACTTCCCGCAAATCACATTCGCCCGCGGATTATCAAATTGCCACCGCTCCGGATGATAACGCTCCTCGTACAACACGAACTCCGGCAACGAAAAAGCCCGCCTCAACCCAGCCGCGTTGATCCGGCACGCCGCCGAAATCACCGACCCAAACTCCGACTCCGGCAGCAACCGAACATCCATCCCCGACCGCCGCATCGCCCGTTCCATCGGCACCAAATGCTCACACGTCGCCGTCTTGCTCGAATTCACCTCGTACGAGATCCGTTCCGCCGAATTGTCCGGGCGATAAGCAGGCCCAACCACCGCCTTCGCTCCTCTCCCCCGCCACCATCGCCCCACCCCTGCCCACGGCGAAACTCCCAGTAGAGGGAACGCAATCCCCACCGCAATCGCACAAATCGCGAAGCCGCCCACGACTCCCCACTCCGCCCCCGGTTGCCACCAAAACCCAATCCCCAGCACCACCGCGAACGCCACCCCCACTGCCATCATGCAAACGAGCAAACTCCGCATACCCGATCATACCCGCCCACCGCCGGCGTTCACCTGGATCACCCGCTTCCGCCCGTCGTCGACCAATACAATCTCATCCGTCGTCCTCTCCCCGCCATTCTTCACCACAATCTGATACTCCGTCCGTCCAAAACGAAACGTCAATTCAAATCCCGGCCAATCCGCCGGAATCACCGGCTCCATCCGCAGCCGTCCCCCGCGCAGCTTGAAACCCAGCACCTCCTCCAGCCATACCCGGTACATCCAAGCCGCCGAACCGGTGTACCAAGTCCATCCCCCGCGCCCCTCCTGGCCCGC
>JANODS010000250.1:0-3644 GCA_031412835.1 Acidobacteriota bacterium
GCTGACATTCGTCGGAGGCGTTCTAGCGATTCCCGCCGTGAACGCGGTAGCCGCCGCGCCCTTCTGGTTCCTATTGAAGGTGGCCTTCTTCCTCTACGTGATGATCTGGTTCCGCGGCACGTTCCCCCGCTACCGATACGATCAACTCATGGACATTGGCTGGAAGCGGCTCATCCCATTGGGCCTCGGCGCGGTAGCCGTCAACGCCATCCTCGGAATGCTCTAAAAAACTTTCGGAGGGACGGAACGTTTCGCCTGAGAGTCCGTATATCTAATCAACGGTAACGTCTCCGCTAAAGAGACCCTTTCCCCAACGACAACCACTTTAGCGGAGACGCCCGAATTGAGTCAAAAACTGGATCTGCCAATTCAGGAGCCTGGACTGTTCAAATTTCCCAGTTACGGACAGATTAACACCGTCAGTTTGTAACGCAACCGAAAAGATGTTAATTATTGCCGTTTCGCTTGCCGCGTCCAGGACCCATCCGGCATCGTCTGCACCCGGGGCACCGTCCGCTTCTTCCTCCCAAGCGTGATGAAGCGCTTCGTCGGCCTAGCAGTCCTTGACGGAGTCGACCAGCGCCGCTGGAAGTTGACCGACGAAGTGCTCGTCGGCGCGCGAGGCTATCGTACGGACATCGGCGACCTAGTCCGCCGAGAGCATATCTCCCTAAAAAAGAGTTTGGGGACCGCTGAATGCCGGGTGCCGTTTTCCTGGTCCGTACCCGACCGAGCCGATGCGACTCCGCGGTGAGATTCTGGCGCCGGAGGATCGACTGGGCGCTTTGCTGAGTAAGTGCCAGGAATACCACGCCTGGGGCGTGAGGAGTTGTTCTCCGAGCTGGACTCTTGAGCTATCTGTAGAAGGGCTTCCAGGTGATCCAGCGGGGGCCGTAGTGGGGATCTTTCTGGTTGTATTCGAGGGCTCCGAGGTCGGGGGCGTTTCCGGTGAAGGTGTCGTTGATCGTCGGCAAGAGCTGTCCGGCGTCGATGGCTTTGGAGGCCGACTTAAGATGGAAGTTCAGGTCCATGGAATGGTAGACGTGATAACGGCGGGCGGGATCGGCGGGGGCTAGGTTTTCAAAGATGTCGAAGTCGAGTTCGACGCCGTGTGTCTCCTGACCGGTTGCCTTTTGGAAGGCGGCTAGAGTTGAGAAGCTGGTGAGAGGAGTTCCGGGGGCTAGCCAGTTGTACTGCTTGGCGACGTTGCGGTTGGGACGGAAGCCGTTGTAGTCGGTGCTGTAGTTAGGGGTTCCGTTGGCCCAGGTCATGACTCCGCGGTCGGGGGTGTCTTTGCCCATGAAGAGGTTGTTGCGGAAGTGGGTGTTGGAATAGGGCTCGCGGGCGGTCTGCTCGCCGATTAAGGTGTTGTGATAGGCGAGGATGCCGGCGGGGGAGGCGCTGAACTTGAAGGCTCCTCCGGCGGGGACGTGATAGAGGATATTGCGGATGAAATAGACCGGGCCGCCGAACATCGGCTGGGCGCTGTAGCCGTTGTGGGCGGCGTTGACGCCTCGATTCTGGAAGACGCGGATGTTGTGGGCACCGCCATCGGATTCGATGAAATCGTCGTTGGAAAGGTGAATGTCGTTGTTGTAGATATCGATGGAGGAGGCGCGGCGTTCGGGGTCGGCGTCGGGCGGGCCGTAGGTGGAGATACAGATGGCGTCGTGGAAATAGGCGATCGCGTTGTGGGCGATGATGTGGCCGGGGCCGTAGACTTTGACGGCGAAAAAGCTGCGGAGTTGATGGGAGGGATAGATGCCGGCGGCGCGGGAACCGGCTTGATTCCAGCCGATGAGGCGCATTTGGTCTTCGCGACCGAGGAAGAGGTTGTCCGAGATGAAGAAGTCGCGGGAGTCGGCGTTTTCGGTCCAAACGCCGACGCCGATATCTTCGAAGCGGCAGTTGCGGACGGTGAGGGCGACGGCACCCATGACGTCTTTGTCACCCGCGAAGATGGCGACTTCGGTGTTGCGAAAAGTGAGGCCTTCGAAGATGTGATGGTGGGTCGAGATGACGTCAAAGAGCTTGGCGTTGCCGGCACCGTCGAAGATGGCTTCGCCGTCGCCGGCACCCTTGATCGTGATGGGCTTCTCGGCGGTGCCTTTGACGGAGAGCGACCAGGAGCCGGTGAAGGGAGCACTGAGGGGGTCGACGTAGTTGAGGCGCTCGGGGCGGTAGAGGCCGGCGTGGACGAGGATGGTGTCGCCGGGTTGAACCTTCTTCATGCGGACGGCGGTCCAATCACCGCGGCCTTCGCCGTAGTACGCGGCCTTGAGGCCGATGAAGGCGGGTTCGAGGCGGGGGCCTTCGTGGTCGGGAGGATAGACGTGGAGGGTGCGGCCGCCGGGGAAGGATTTGGGTTCAGAGCGGGTGGAGACGGTGACGCGTTGGGTGGCTTGGCCGGTGACTCCGTCGGGGTCAGCGAGGGTGAATTCGCATTCGTAGCTCGTGGCGGGTTCGAGATTGAAGATGCTGCCGGCGAAGCCGTGGGGGACGATGTAGTTCATGAGTTCGCGGTCGCGGAAGACGCGTTCGCCGCCGATGCGGAGGAGGGGGAGGCCGGGTCGCCAGGCGGTGGTGCCGGCTTTGCGGAAGCGAACTTCGACAGAGGCGTTACGGTTGGCGTCGCCGTCGAGAAGCCATTCGAAGCCGAGATTGAGGAGGGTGGGGTGTTCGACGTGGAAGCGACCGGGACGGGAGTCGTTTTGGCCGTGCAGGGTGCAGACGGCGAGGAGGAGCAGAGGGGCTAGAAGGCGCATGATTAAGCTTGTCGATGATATTACACTTTGGGGATGTCACTTCGTTGTGTTGTCGGGATGTTCGGTGCCGTGTTGGCGTTTGGGCAGGAGTTCGTGATTACGGGCGATTGGGAGGTGCGGGCGGGCGGACAGACGGTGCGGGTGAGACCGGCGGAGATGGTGACGGTGACGGCGGAGCGGTATGTGGGGGTGCCGATGTTTAATCCGAAGATGGGCGGATGGGTGAAGGGCATGCAGTTGAAGGGAGTGCTAGCGCAGGAGACGACGAGCCCTCGGTTGCTGGATAGGGAAAGCTTTCATTTGCGGGCGGGACCGGGGGAGAACGCGCCGGTGTTCATACGGGGGGTGGACTATGAGATTGATTGGGAGTGGGGGACGTTTGGGCGGTTGACAGATAGCCGAATCGATGAGGGCCAAGATGTGTTTGCGAGCTATCGGCATGGGCGGTTGCGCTTGGATGCGGTGGTGGCGACGGCTTCCGGGCGGATCGTGTTGCGGGAAGGGATACCGAAGGCGGCGGCACCGATCGCTGAGGCGGCAAGGGCGGGCGAGCGGCATTTGGGGAACATCTACTTGCCGGGGTTCGTTAAGAAGCTCGCGCCGGAGCATCTATTTCCGGTGTTGGAGCGGGAGTATCCGGAGTTGCCGCGAGTAGCGAATGCGACGGTGGATCGGATCGTGAAACGGCTACGGGCGGGGGAGGCGGTGCGGATACTGGCTTGGGGGGATAGCGTAACGGATGGAGGGTATTTGCCAGCGGCGGAGCGGTGGCAGGAGCAGTTTGTGGTGCGCTTGCGGGAGCAGTTTCCGAAGGCTCGGATTGAGATGATGACGCAGGCGTGGGGAGGGCGGAACACGGGGAGCTATTTGGCGGAGCCG
>JANODS010000251.1:0-4165 GCA_031412835.1 Acidobacteriota bacterium
CGAAGAGACCGCGATGCTCGGCACGGTGAAAGACACCGTAGGGCTCTTGTACCTCGATTCGCGCGGGATGCAGGCGGATCTGTCCGGAACAAGCCGAGAGCTGTTGCAGTCCTTGGCGGTCGAGGCCTCAATGATCCTCGAGAACGCCCGGCTCATTGAGCAGGAGCGTCTCAAGCTTCGCATGGAACAGGAGTTGGATCTGGCCCGGACGATCCAGCGCGATCTGTTGCCGGCCCAATTCCCGGAGTCGGGATGGTTCCGGGCCTGGGGCGTCGGCATCTCCTCCGCGCAGGTGGGCGGGGATTATTTTGACTTGATGCCGGTCGGGGATGACCGCTGGGCGGCGGTGATGGCCGACGTCTCTGGCAAGGGAGTTAGTTCGGCTTTGCTCGCTTCGTTCCTGCAAGGTGTGTTCCTGGTGGCGACCGGGGAGACGACCTCGGCAGCGCGGGTGATGGAACGCGTGAACCGGTTCTTGTTGACGAGAACCCATGGCGAAAAGTACGCGACGCTCGTGCTCGTGACCATGGACCGAGCCGGACGATTGGTGTGGGTGAACGCCGGCCATTGCCGACCATTGCTCTGGAGACGAACCGCCGAGGTGTTCGAATTGAAGTCCGCTGGCATGCCCGTCGGGATGCTGGAAGAGGCAACGTGGGACATCTATCGCCAGCAGTTGGAAGTCGGCGATCTTCTCGTGATGTACACCGACGGATGCAGCGAAGCGCAGGATCGTAAGGGTGAAATGTTTGGGGTACGCCGCGTGGGCGAGTGCCTGCTGCGCTATGCCCCGGATGGGGCGAGAGCCGTGGCCGAAGGGCTCTGCCGAGAAGTGGATGCCTTCGCCAACGGCGAGGAACAGGCCGATGATTTGACCGTCTTGGTGGTCGAATATCGGGGCGAGCCCTAGACCGAAGACCCGTCCCAGGAATGCTCGGCATCGGGCAGGAACGTCAAGCCGCCGTTGGTAATCGAGACGAGCCAACCTCCGGGCACCTTGCAACGCGACGCCGGAATCGAAGAGTGAATCGTCTCCCACTTGAGTCTGTATTCCGGCTTGGCGACTGGGCTGGAACCGGTTGAACCCGCCGGTGCGCTGGCGGCTGCCGACGCGTCTCCAATCAGCCGGACAGCGGCGTTCAACTCCTCCGACTTCGTCCGGTAAAGCTCGCCCAGATAAGTGAAGCGTTCGAGGTCGCGATCTTCGACGCGGTCTTGGATGATCCCTCCAAAAGGAAGCGTCCGCTTTTTGCCCGTGGGCATGCCGCTTCGTTTGTTGATCTCATCGACGTCGATCGATTTCGTGATTTCGTATTTCGCCATGTCTGAACCAAGATACACGCACTAGGGGCGGACAAGCGAGTCAATATAGCGGCGATCAAAAAAATAAACGTGCCCGTCTTCCGCGCCCACCAGAAGATCCAACCGCCCGTCGCCGTTCCAGTCGGCGGCGTTCGGCGTTGGGTTGTGGCCGTTCAACTTGGCCTTGATCAGCGTCCCGCGCAGGCGCATGACGGGCTTGGCCTGCGTGCCTTCGTTCTCATACCAAATCGGCCCGTCGTCGGAGTCGCTAATCAGGTCGAGGTCCCCATCGCCGTCCCAGTCCACCAACTCCACTTTGCGGCGTCCGCTGGATCCGAAGTTACCCTTTGCCATCTGCAAAAATCGGCCATTCGGCTCGACAAAAATCCGCTCAGGTGGCAGCAGCACAAGCTTATCCCCGACCCGCTTGCGGCGATACAACGCCAGGTAGCCCCGATGGTCAACCATTACCAGATCCGGCAGCCCGTCGCGGTCCCAATCCACCACCTTCGGCGTCGTCCGCCATTGGGTCACCAGTTGCTTCGGCTTCGGTTGCCACCAAACCCACGATGGCTTCGGCGGCGCGCCGGGCCATTCCACTTCCACCGATTGCGGACCAGCCAGTTTGTTCTGGCCCAGGTTCCGATACCAAACCACGTCGCCCCAAATATCGTTTACGAGAAGGTCCGGCTGACCGTCCAAATCCCAATCCGCCGCCGACGGATTCGCGTAGCCCCACTTGGCTTCCGCCGGGCCTTGGATCGATCCGTTGGGCCCTGCCATGCGCTTCGGAATCAGCGAGCCGCGAGCCGTGAACTCCGGTGCCGCCTTCGTCCCGGTGTTCTCGAAGTATTGGACTTCGCCGGCCGAGTTGCCGACCAGCAGGTCCAGCTTGCCGTCGCCGTTCCAATCGAAGGCCACGGGTCGCGCCAACGAGCCTGCCTTGACGTAAGGATCCATTTGCTCCAGATATTGAGGGTTTTTGCCTCCGTGGGCGAGCGCGACGTAGCCGCCCTCTTCGCCGATCAGCAGCGACGGAGGGCCCGTAGGGAGCCATCGAACCGCCCGCGGCTGGATCATCTGAAGCTCCATCTTGAACGGAAAAGCAACTGGCGTCGATTCGCCGTGCTTCAGCAGGAACACTTGGTCGAGGAAGTTAGCAAGCACTAGGTCAAGCTTCCCGTCGCCGTCCCAGTCGATCGGGTTCGGGGCCGGGGTGCCGTATTGGTCGATCGGCAACCGCACTGGAGTTTTGAACACCGGCTCCGTGTTTGAGCCCTCGTTGCGCCAAAAATACACGTAGCCATGCAGCGGCCCGCGGGTCCATTCGCCCTGGGCGTTGAAGGCATCGTCCCAGCCATACTCGCGCCAATCCGACACGCCATTCAGAACGTCGATCTTCCCGTCGTGGTCCCAGTCGACAGGGAACCAAAGGTCATCGCGGCCAACATGATACCTGCGGGGCAGCGTGATCGAGACCGGTTGCGAAAGCCGGTTCTTGACGAGGTCAGAGAAGTACCCGCCGGAATAGACAAGATCGAGCTTGCTGTCGCCATTGAAGTCGGCAACCACCGGGTCCTTCACCGCCGGCCCGAGCCATTCCGGCCGAGCGAACAGCGGAGCGTTGTTCGACCCGACATTGCGAGCCAGGAAGACGCCGTTATACGGCCGATCAGGGCAGTTCAGGATCAGGTCCAGGTCGCCATCGCCATCCATATCCAGGGCCCCCGGGTGGGCGTAGAGCCCCACGCCAAGCCGGGCGCGAACGTTGGGACGCCCATAGGTCAGGCGGTCGCCGGTGCCCACCATCGCCGGTTCGTTCCGCAGCGAGTCGACCGGGTTGATTGTGTACGGGCCAGGACCTTGGGACAGAAACGAGATGCGAGCGCGCGGGGCTCGATACTCCACCTTCGCGGCCACCGGTCGGCCGCTATAGAGCACTTCGGCGAAAGGCGAAGCGAACTCGATGTCAACCGCGACGGGTTGACCAGGCGGCGTCGTGAGGATCTGGACGACCGCGAGAAGAAGAAGGCCCATAGCGGCCTAGAATAGCGCTGTTTGCCGATGGTCGACCGCCGCCAAGCGGGGCTGCGGTCGGGCTTCGTTCTTCGCGTTGCGGATCAGGGCCGTCAGATGGGCGTGCGCTTGGTAGATATCGAAGAGCGATTGGCACCGAGGGCAACCCCCGCGGATAGCCCCTGCGCCTTCGTCTTCCGGGTCGAAGCGAGGGTGGCGGGGGCACTTGCCAGCGAAACTGATGGCACCGAGTTTCAGCATAGAGTTTTAAGCTAGACGGAGATGAATACGATTATTGTAGCTGGGCACGCGATTTGCAAGAGGCCGGAGCAGGCCGAGAAGGAAGAAAGCTGGATTCTGCTCGATTTCCAGCGGGGCGAAGTCGGCCGGTACATCGAGCACATCCGGACCGGCGTCGAACTTGCGGCGGCTGACGAGGCGTCTTTGCTGGTGTTCGCGGGCGGGTATTCGCGAGCCGATGCCGGTCCGCGCAGCGAGGGTGCCGGCTATTACTGGATCGCCGATCACCACGGCTGGTGGGGGCATCCCGAGGTCGCCAAGCGGGCGGTGACCGAGGAGTTTTCCCGGGATTCGTTTGAGAATCTGCTCTTCGGGATCTGCCGGACGAAGGAGTTTACGGGCGAGTGGCCGCGGCGGGTTGCTTTTGTAAGTTGGGCGTTTAAGCAGGATCGATTTGAGTTACACCGGGAAGCGATCCGCTGGCCCGCGAATCGCTACGAGTTTGTCGGACCGAATAACCCGCCGGAGATCGGCCAAGCTTTGGCGGCCGAGGCGCGTACTGCCGCGGGATACCGAATCGATCCATACTCCGCTGGGCCGGAGTATC